>CANLAY010000022.1 GCA_947488635.1 Candidatus Nanopelagicaceae bacterium | reverse complement strand
CGTAGTGCTTCAAGTACTGCGTTACGACCTGCGACAATTTCGCCCTTTGGTTTATCAATTCTAGAATTGCGCCCAGCTGAACTACGCGGTGTTGTGCCAGTACGTGGAGTTGTGCCAGCACGTGGATTAGCTTTTGCTTTCTCGGCTGCTTTCTTGCGCTTCGCAGCTGCGTGATACGGACGGTCTTCGGCTTTTGGCGTAGGACCTTTACCTGATAGACGCTTTTTATTCTTACCACCGGTACCGGTTGTGGGACCCTTTTTAGATCCACGTATTGCGCCTTTGCGCTCTGAATTACCGGCCATTTAATTACTACCTTCTGAACGTGAGATCAACCAACGTGGTCCTTGAGCTGTGTCTTCAATTGAAATGCCAAGTGCGATTAAGCCATCGCGGATTTGATCAGATGCGGCAAAATCTTTACGGTCTCTTGCTGCGGTGCGTTGCGCCAGAACTAAATTAATAACGCCATCAAGAGCGCCAGTCAGGGATTCGCTCTGGGCGCCGCTGGCAAATGCTGGATCAAAGGGATCGCAACCAAGTACTTCAAGCGCACCGCGAATAAAACCTGCTGCACTTGCAATACCTGCATTGTCATTTTCGGTAATTGCGCTATTTCCTAAGCGTAATTGTTCCGAAATTCCAGCCAGCGCCTGCGGAACAGCTAAGTCTTCATTAATTGCAGCAACAAAGTCGGCAGATAGCGCTGGTTCTGGCTGGCTACCTAAAATCTCGGTTGCGCGCAAAAGGAAGTTCTCAATTCGGCGGAAACCAACTGCTGACTCTTCTAACGCAGCTGGTGAGAACTCGAGCATTGATCGGTAATGAGCACTGCCCAAATACCAACGTAGTTCAATGCCACGAACGCTCTTTAGCAATTCAGTAACTTGTAGAGAATTACCAAGTGATTTAGACATTTTTTCACCAGAGGCAGTTACCCAGGCATTATGTAACCAACGTTTAGCGAAACCATATCCAGCTGCCTCAGATTGTGCAATTTCATTTTCGTGATGGGGGAAAATTAAATCTAAACCGCCACCGTGAATATCAAACTCGGCTCCCAAATAAGCATGTGCCATTGCTGAACATTCGATATGCCAACCTGGTCGACCATTTCCCCATGGCGTTGGCCAAAATGGATCACCAGCTTTTGCGGCTTTCCAAAGTGCAAAGTCACGCACGTCGCGCTTGAAAGTATCGTCAGCATCTTGAGCTGGTAACAAATCATCAATATTTTGATTCGAAAGAGTTAAGTAAGAAGATAACTTACGAACTTCTAAATAGACATCGCCATTACCTGGCGCATATGCGTGGCCGCGCTCGATTAAAGAAGCGATTAGATCGATCATTTGAGTGATGTGACCAGTTGCGCGTGGTTCATATGTTGGCGGTAAAACATTTAGTGCTGTATATGCATCGGTGAAAGCGCGCTCATACTTAAGGGCAACTGCCCACCAAGGTAATTGTTCGTGAACTGCCTTGTGCAAGATCTTGTCATCAATGTCAGTCACGTTACGAATAAAAGTAGTCTCAAAGCCTGACTTCACTAACCAACGTCGCAAAATATCAAAGTTAACGCCGCTACGAATATGGCCGATATGCGGTGGCGCTTGAACGGTGGCACCACAAAGGTAAATGCTCGCTTTGCCCGGCTGCAGTGGAATGAATTCTGAGACGGTTCGCGACAATGTGTCATATAGCTTTAGCGAACTCATTAGCGAAGTCTATCGGTCGTTACTAGAAACCTTAAAAACGAGCGCTGAGGCAATGGCTGCGATGCCTTTGCCTTCTCCAGTTAAGCCAAGACCATCGGTAGTTGTAGCCAATAGTGATACAGGTGCACCACTTAACGCAGCAGAAAGAGCCGTAATTGCTTCTTTTCGGCGTCCTGCCAACTTTGGACGATTACCGATTACTTGTACTGAAACATTTGAGATTGCAAAACCAGCTTTAGTAATTATCGAAAGTGTTTCAGATAATAACTTCGCGCCACTTGCGCCAGCATATTCTGGGCGATCAACACCAAATTTTGAACCTAAATCACCTAACCCAGTTGCTGCAAATAGTGAATCACAAATTGCATGCGCGGCAACATCGCCATCGGAATGTCCCGCAACACCCATTTCACCTGGCCAATTAATACAACCTAACCAAAGTTCGCGTCCTGCTTCGAAAGCATGTGCGTCAACACCAACACCAGTTAAGAATTCATTATTTGCGCCAAGGAAGTTGTAAGCAGTTGCTAAATCTGCAGGAGTGGTAATTTTTATTGCGCGTTCTTCGCCAGCAATTACCAAAACTTTAAATCCAGCACTTTCAACTAAAGCAGCATCGTCAGTGCCTTCACCGTTAGTTGCATGAGCTTTTTTGAGCGCAGAAAGTTCAAAACCTTGTGGGGTTTGGATATTACGTAAGTCTGCGCGATTAGGGGTTGTGGTTACATAACCATTTGCATCAACACTCTTGATCGTATCTGCTTGACGTACGCCAGGTATTACCGCTACTTCGCCATTTTGTAGAGCCGACAAAACACGATTAGTTAAATCTGTTGTTGCTAAAGCGCGAGCAGCATCATGAATCAATACATACTGCGTATCGCTAGAGACTGCAGCTAAGCCAGCTCGAACAGATTCCGAACGAGTTTGGCCGCCAACTACCACCGTTACGGCATCACCTAGCAGGCTTTGAAATTGGCTTAAGTAAGAGGCCGGAGCTGTAACGATTACTTGATCTACCGCTGGTGAAATTGCGGCCACAGCATGTTCAATTAGCGTGTGATTACCCAATTGAATTAAAGCTTTTGGAATATCGGCACCGAAGCGAACACCGGATCCGGCAGCAGCAATAATTGCTGCAACAAGGCCAGACATAAGGGCTCCGATCGAGCTTAAATTAAGAAGCTAAGACCTCATCGAGGATTACTGATGCTTTTTCTTCATCGGTGCGCTCAGCGAGAGCTAGTTCAGAAACTAGTATCTGCTTTGCTTTTGAAAGCATGCGCTTTTCACCAGCAGAAAGTCCACGATCTAGATCGCGGCGATAAAGATCGCGCACAACTTCAGCAACCTTAATTACATCACCGGAAGCTAATTTTTCAAGATTTGCCTTGTAACGACGAGACCAGTTTGTTGGCTCTTCGGTGTATGGCTGACGAAGAACACTGAAAACACGATCAAGACCGGCGCTATCTACAACATCGCGCACTCCAACAAGGTCAACATTCTCAGCTGGAACTCGGACTGTTAAATCGCCTTGAGCAACCTTTAAAACTAAGTAGGTTTTTTCTTCGCCCTTTATCACTCGAGTTTCAATTGCCTCGATTAGCGCTGCGCCGTGATGAGGGTAAACAACAGTTTCGCCTACTTTAAATGACATTGGGAGCCCTTCGATAGAGGGTAATCATACCAGCAACTAGTGAGGGTAGTCACCTTGGGTATTTTGCCTGTATTTAACTGGCTTTAGCAGCTAATTCTCATGAGAGAATAAGCGCGCATTGTTTAGCAATTATTTCTTGGGAGAAAAAATGCAATTACGTAAAGTTGCGATCGGTTTAATAGTTACTGCATCTCTCTCAACATTAACTGCATGTGGTGCAGGTGAAAATGCCGCAGCTCGCAACATAACTAAAGTTACTGATGGTGCTGAAACAGAAGTCATTACTGATACCAGCGCGCTGAAGCTTCGTGGCTTCTTACTGGTTGCTCAACCAGATGGCAGCGCAGTGTTAGTTGGCACCATAATTAATGCAAACTCAAAATCTGATTCACTGCTCGGGATCTCCGTGAATAACGTTCTCGCTACATTCACCAATGAATCCAATGTGATTTCCGAAAATTTCCCGATGATTTTCGAAGGTGATTCAGCAAATGCAAAAGCAGTAATTCCTGGCCTGGGCGTAAAAGCTGGCAACACGGTTGAGCTTGCTTTCTTCTTTGATACTGCTGGCGTAGTTACTGTAAAAGCTATTGTCCGCGACAAACGAGATACTTACGCTGGCGTAACTGCTTAAGCTTCTAGTTTGTAACCAAGCCCGCGCACAGTCTGAATAAAGATTGGATTCGCTGGATCTGCTTCAATTTTCGCACGTAAGCGCTTGATGTGAACATCTAAAGTCTTGGTATCTCCAACGTAATCACTTCCCCAGACCCGATCAATTAATTGCATGCGTGTTAATACTCGGCCCGAGTTGCGCATCAAGAACTCAAGTAGTTCAAACTCCTTTAGCGGTAATGAGACTGAGGTGTTGTTGACGCTAACTTGGTGGCGATCAACATCCATTCGGACCGGGCCAGCAACGAGTGACCCATTGTCTTCAATGATCTCGCCTAGATCACTATGCCGGCGCAATACTGCTCGAATGCGAGCGATCAGCTCTCGTGATGAGTACGGCTTGGTTACATAATCATCGGCGCCTAGTTCGAGCCCAACCACTTTATCGATTTCGGCATCCTTGGCAGTCAACATAATGATTGGCACCGCAGAGCGAGTGCGTAATTGCTTACAAACTTCAGTTCCGGATAAGCCTGGCAACATCAGGTCAAGTAAAACTAGCTCAGCGCCATGTTTATCGAATAGTTCAACAGCTGCTGTACCAGTATCGGCCACAACAACATCAAAGCCTTCTTTGCCTAATAAGTAAGCCAACGCCTCGGAAAAAGATTCTTCATCCTCAACCACTAAAATTCGGGACATTATTTTTCCTCCTGGTGAGTTGATTGGTAACTTTCGGCTTCAATGAATTCTGGCAATCTAATGGTGAACGTGCTTCCTGATCCCTCGTTACTCCAGACCGAAATATCTCCACCGTGATTAGTGGCGACATGCTTAACTATCGAAAGCCCTAATCCAGTTCCGCCAGTTGCTCGCGAACGCGCTGGATCTACCCGGTAGAAACGTTCAAAGATTCGTTCGATTTCTTTATCCGGAATTCCAATACCTTGATCGGTTACCGAAATCTCAACTAATTTATCTTTGCAAGTTAATACGATTGCGACTTGAGTTAAGTCCGGGCTGTAGTTGATGGCATTTTCAATTAAATTACTCACTGCCATCTCTAACTGGCTACGATCTCCTAAAACGAAATGATCTGAAATCGGCAGAAATACCAGTGAGATCTTTCGTTTTTCAGCAGTAAGTCGAGATTTATCGATTGCTTGATTAATTAGATCCACCATTGAATAAGGTTGCGCATTTTTGAGCGGATCACCATCTTGCAAACGCGATAAGTTGATAATTTCCTGAACTAAATCAGTTAACCGCTTAGCTTCGACCTGCATTCGGCCTGCGAATTTTTCAACAGCCTCTTTATCATCGCTAGCTTCAAGCACCGCTTCGCTTAAGATAGATAGCGCTCCGATTGGAGTTTTAAGTTCATGCGAAATATTTGCTACGAAGTCACGACGGATTGCATCGAGACGTCTAAATTCACTATCGTCGAAAATTAGTGCAACGATTAGTCCATCAGTGCCGACCGGTGAAACACGGACTAATAGATCATGAGTTCCTTGGCCAATCGGGCCGCGCGGTAATTCAACAGTTGCTTCTTGGTAAACATTTGAGCGCCGCACTGCACGTACCAAATTGAGTAGTGGCGTCGAAACCAGTCGACCATCTCGAATCATTGATAACGCGCCTGTGCCAATCGAAGAAGAAAGTACTTGCTCACCCGGGGCGAGAATTAAATACTCAGCATCAAGAATTGCTAAAAGCTCGAGTAGCGAATCAGGAAATTCCCAGCCATTTTCGACTGGTACTTCCTTCTCGCGGCGCCAGAACATAGCCCTATCGTAGAGAAGAGTTCACTTTCAGAACTACAAAATCAGCCATTTACAGCCCTTTCACCCAAATATTTACCTCAGATTTGCGACCCGTTCACTTAATAACGCCACTCAGATGCGCGGTGGTACTAGGTTTACCCCGTGCGCGATTCCTTTCACGATGACTTAGACGGCATTGGAGCCTCCCTGGTCGAAATGGGCCATCTAGTAAGTAAGGCGATGGAACGTGCGACAGCGGCTTTGTTAACGGCTGACCTAAAGGTGGCCGAAGAGATTATTTCCGAAGATGATGTAATAGATGACATGCAGCAAGACATCGAGGCGCGCTCGATCAATTTGATGGCTCGCCAACAACCGGTCGCCGGCGACCTGCGCACATTGGTTACTTCGTTGCGCATGAGCGCCGACTTAGAGCGTATGGGCGACCTAGCGCATCACGTGGCTAAGTTAACTCGCATGCGCTACCCAGCAGCGTCAGTTCCACCTGAACTAGTTCTAACTCTGCAAGAGATGGGCAATGTGACAGCTCGCATTACTCAAAAAGCAATTGGAGTTATTGAGTCTCGCAACCTTGAAGCTGCGCTGCAACTTGAAAAAGATGATGACGAGATGGATATTCTGCACCGTCGTTTATTTGAAATCTTGCTAGACGATTCTTGGCCATATGGAATTGAAACAGCAATCGATATGACTTTGCTTGGCCGCTATTACGAGCGTTGCTCAGACCATGCAGTTTCAATTGCCCGCCGTGTCTATTACTTAGTCACCGGCGAGTACGCACGTTCTGCGAAATAATTAATTACTTCTTGCCCTGATTAGCTACTGCTTCAATTGCGGCAGCTGCTGCAGTTGGATCTAAGTATTCGCCACCACGTCTAATTGGTTTCAACTCTGCATCCAATTTATAAAGTAGCGGAATTCCGGTTGGGATATTTAGCTCAGCGATATCTGATTCTGAAATTCCATCGAGGTGCTTAACTAGCGCGCGCAATGAGTTTCCGTGCGCAGTAACCAAGACTCGCTTGCCAGCTCGTAGGTCAGGCACGATATTGCCGGTCCAATAAGGCATCATGCGAGTGACCACATCTTTTAAACATTCAGTTGCTGGCATATCTGCGCCTAAATCAACGTAGCGATCATCACCAGTTTGGCTATACGGATCATTGGCATCAATTGGCGGTGGTGGAACATCGTAGGAACGGCGCCACAGTTTAAATTGTTCTTCACCATAAGTAGCTAGCGTCTCTTTCTTATCCTTACCTTGCAGCGCACCGTAGTGACGCTCGTTTAAGCGCCAAGAACGATTAACCGGAATCCAATGTCGATCACAAGCATCGAGTGCTAATTGCGAGGTATGGATTGCGCGACGAAGTAGCGAAGTGTGAACAACATCGGGCAATAACCCATTTTCAGCGAGTAACTTTCCACCGCGAGCAGCTTCTGCTTCACCTGCTACAGATAAGCGAACATCTACCCAGCCAGTAAAGAGATTCTTAGCATTCCATTCGCTTTCGCCATGGCGCAATAGGATTAATTCAAAGTTGCTCATGCCGCAATCCTAGATGAATTAAATCAAATGTGAAAATGCTTCGAGATTTGCCAGCGATTCGCCGCGCGAAACCCGCCAAGCCCATTCCCGACGAATTGCGCTGGAAAAACCAATCTCCAGTAACGGATTAAATGAGGAATCAGCTACTTGTAACACGCTACCAATTATTCGATCTATCTCTTGATTGGTCACTGCAGTTAACGGCAAACGGCCAACTAAATAGATATCTCGTAACTCGTTAATTGCAAAAGCAATCCCGTAGAGTCCAGCATTCTTCTGTAAACACCATGCATGTACTTGATCTTCATTCTCATCAGGCTTACGAATTACGAATGCATTTATGCTCAATGAATGGTCACCAATTACTAATGCGCAATGAGTTTGCTGCTTTTTTTCGCCAGGAAGAGTAATTAAGAAAGTATTTAAGTTACTCTGCTCAAAAGCTAAATCGTGTGATTCTAGAAATTCCAAAATTACTTCGGTTGGATTACGTGAACCCATGTTTTATGCTCCGGCGATTTGTTCGCGCGCAATTTCTGATAAAACCCGATCGTAAATATCTAAGGTGCCACGTGCTGTTGCATCCCAGCCAAAGTGTGAAGCATGTTCAACTGCGCCCATTGAGAGTAGAACTCGGCGCTGTGGTTCATTTAGTAAGCGCGCCAGAATCGATGACCAAGCGCGCGGATCATGGCCATCAACTAAAACGCCAGAAATACCATCGGCAACGGCTGTTCGAAGTCCACCAACTGCTGTTGCAACCACAGGAGTGCCGCAAGCTTGCGCTTCAAGTGCTACTAAACCAAAGGATTCGCTATAACTTGGCACACAAACTAAATCTGCACTTCGATACCAATCGGGCAAGTCATTACGCGGAACAGGTTCGGCAAATTTAATAACATCAGAGATGGCTAGCCACCCGGCTAGCTCTTTAAGTCGTTCTACTTCAGAAGTATTTGAACCCGATGAACCACCAACAATATTTACAATCAAGCCACTACGTAAGAGTGGCGAGTGGCTCAACATTTCAGAAATTGCCCTGATTAGAAGTTCTGGACCTTTATGGGGCTGAATGCGACCCACGAATGTAATTACATTGGCATTCGCCGGAACGCTTAAGCGCACGCGAGCAGCTTTCTTGCCATCATCTGGAATAAATTTATAAAGATCAACGCCTGGCGAAACTACCCGCACATTATCTGGGCAGGCTTCATAAAGAGAAACCAAGCTGGCGGCTTCGGCGTCAGTGTTAGCGATTAAAGCTTGAGCGGCTGCAACTACTTGAGTTTCACCTTGTACCCGAATCATTGGTTCTGGGGTTTCGCCTTCAGCCAAATTTAAATTCTTAACTCGCGCCATTGTGTGCATAGTGTGAACAAACGGAATATTTAACGCCTTGCTGGCCTGCATCGCGACTTTGCCAGAGATCCAATAATGTGAATGAATTAAATCGTATTTGGTTTCACCCGAAAGCTGTTTCTTAAATTCCTCAGCAATTTCCGGAATTAATTTTGGTAATAATTCTTTAGTTACACCCGTTAGTGGACCAACATCTAATTGAATTACCCGAACTCCTGGTGAAACTTCAAAAATATCTGCCACTTGTGAATTCGTGCGGCGGGTGAAAATATCAACTTGAACACCCATAGCCGCCATACGTTCGGCGCTCTCAGCTACATAAATATTCATGCCGCCGGCATCGCCAATTCCTGGTTGATCTAGGGGCGAGGTATGCACCATCAAGGTGGCAATACGTGCGTTCATGGCTAAAGGGTAACGCTGATTAAAACGTAGCGCTAAGTGAGCCGACTACGGTTCCACCGCCAAGCACGTCAACAACTTCATTCTCGATTGTGATGCCCAATTTAGCGAGAGCGGCTTTCATCATTGGCCCATTTGCGCGATTGCTGCCATCAGAAATTTTCCAAGCGATTGCGCTGCCATCAGCCAAAGATGCCAACATCACGCTTTCGGCGCCACCTTTAACTAATAGTCCAGGAACTGCGCGCATCATGCGAGTATCGAAGGCTCCTTCAGCCAAAATCATTTCGGGGTGTTTTAAACATGCCCCAATTACTCTTGCAAATATTGGATCCGAATCTATTCGCATTTTTCTAGCAGCTACTGCAATAGATCTAGTACTCATTGAAAACAGTGGCGCACCACAACCATCGATACTTGTTCGACTTACTGGTTGACCGACTAAATCTTTGATCTCATTTGCAATTGCGATTTGTAATGGATGATCAGCATCGCGATAAGTTTTAACATCCCAGCCGTTAACAACACAAGTTGCCAACATTCCGGCATGTTTTCCGCTGCAATTTGCCGCTAACGAAGTTACTGGTTTAGTTCCCCAGGCAATGCGTGCTTTGCGATCTATTGGGCGATCTGGTGTGTTTTGTAAATCTGATTCAGATAGTCCGACACTCTTTAATATTTCTAGAGCAACTTCTTGATGGCGCTCTGTACCACCATGGCTCGCACAAACCAAAGCTAATTGTTCGTCATTTAGTGCTAACCCATGTCGAACCATTGCGGCTGCTTGTAAAGATTTAATCGCTGAACGAGGATACATCTCGGCATCAACGTCGCCAAGGGTTAACAAGTCAAATCCATCGGGGCCAAGTAATATTAAATATCCACTGTGGGTTGATTCAATTAATCCGCTACGCACTAACTGCGCTAGAACAACGCTCATTTTTAATCGGTAGAGCGCGGGCTAGTTGACCAAATATGTGCCTGAAGTGTTTGTCCTTCGGCAGCCATGTCATACGCATAGAAAAGTTCGCCTTCAACTAATCCGTAAAGGCGAACGCCAGCAGTAACAATTTTTGCAGAAGGTGCGGAAT
>CANLAY010000021.1 GCA_947488635.1 Candidatus Nanopelagicaceae bacterium | reverse complement strand
TTCGGCCAACATTTAATTGATTTTGATGTGGCATCGAACTCACATGGCTGGCAATGGACAGCTGGCTGTGGCACAGATGCTTCACCTTATTACCGAGTCTTTAATCCGATCGAGCAAGGTAAGCGATTTGATGCCGAAGGTGATTACATCCGAAAGTTTGTGCCAGAACTCGCGCATTTATCAGCCGCCGAAATTCACGAGCCTTGGCTGTATCTAGATGGCTATAGCAATGGTTATCAAGAAAGAGTTGTCGATCATGCTGCCGAACGCATCGAATCACTGGCACGACTGGGCGAAATTAAAGCTGACAAACCCCTAGATCCTCGCGTTTAGCTTTATACATAGCTTGATCTGCGCGATGCATCATGTCGCGGGTGCCATCATTGGTTACAAAGCCAACACTGACGCCAATCATTATCGTTTCACCAGCTATCGCGAATGGATAACTTGCGCTGGCATGAAGTGCCAAAGCTGCCTCCATGGTTGATTCAAAATCACCTGAAATCAGAGCGCCAAACTCATCGCCCCCTAGGCGTGCCAGCGTGGAATGGCTAGGCAGCGAGCGTCGGAATCGTTGCGAGACTGCTCGCAAAAGTTGATCACCAACTTCGTGGCCGTACTTGTCATTAATTGGTTTAAAGCCATTTAGGTCGAGAAGCAGTAACGCACCTTGCGTATTCGAAAAATCGATTAGTTCAGCCATGAATTTGCGTCGATTTGGTAACCCAGTTAATTCATCAGTTCGAGCCAGAGTTCGTTCTGCACCAATTTCTTGAGCTTGTCGAAGTGCAACAACCATTCGAATAAAAGCTAGAAATAAAGTTGCAATTGCCGGACCAACTATAAATCCGGGCAAGTAGCCAGGTTTTAAAGCAAGCAATGACAAGAGTATCGCGCTAAATAGAACAGCAACGGCAATTAATATAGGGTGGGTTGGCACCCGTGAGTTGCTTTCATCTCGTTTGTGCCATAGCGATTCGACAATAAGAAGTAGTGCTATTAGCCAAAGTGAATCCGTCCAGCTACCGAATCTGTAATTGCCATTCCTACTCAACCAAAGATTTACAAAGTCAGCTGCAGCGAAAGCGAATATGCCAAAGGTAAGAATAAAGTTTCGCCAAATGATTCGGTGGAATGGATTTAGCGAAATGATTAGTGCAATTAACACAATGTCAGCAACTGGAAAAATTATGGCAAAAAATGTCTCTACCTGGTCACCGTTATAGTTCGGTAAAACTGGTTTCATTAGTAAAGCAGAGGAAAGAGCGCTGACGCCGAGAGCGACAATCGCAGCGTCGATGTTCTCCAAAATTGTGCTAGCAACACTTGAGCGAAGTAAACGCGGGATAGCAATAAATATGAAGGGATAAAAAAGAAGGTAGAGAAATTCAGAGATTAATTGAAGATTAGCTGTAAATAAGTAAACAGCCGTTAATGAAGAGATCACTGACCCGGCAAACCAAAAGAAGAGAGCTAACTCGAAGAACAGACGGGTGCGTAGATCTTCACCCTTTAAGGCGTAGTTACTTAAGACCAATAAGGCCAGGGGAACAGCGTTATAGAGTATTAGATCATTAAGAAAATCAGGCTGATTATTACTTGTGCCGAAAATAAAAGTAGCGAGAACCAACGCAAAACTACCGAATCGAGATAATTTCAAGGTAGCCACTTAAACACTTAAATACTTCGTAAAGGGGAAAAGAATAGGGCTAGCCAGAGTTACCTGACTAGCCCTATTCTGCTAGTTAATTACTTATAAACCCTGACTACAAAGCAAATTGCGTGAGTTCATTGTTTGCTTAAGTGCATCTTTTGCTTGCAGCAATTGCGCAGAAGTTAGATCCTTAGTTTTGTTTAGAGTAATGATGTTTGAGCCAATTTTCTTAGAATTTTCAATTGATGCTAGATTTTTCTTTGTTGTACTCTTTAATTGCATAATAGATGAGTTGTACTTACTAATTGAATTATTAACTGATTGCATCTGAATTTTTGAAGTTGCATTAGAAGTTTTCAAAGAAGTGATTGAGGTTGATAGCTGACTAATTGCTGTCGCCAATTTAGTAATGGTGGCTGCATTCTTAGCAGCATTGACTGTGTCAGCTTTTAGTGTTGCTAGCTTGGCTTTTGAGTCATTCAAAATTACTGTGAAATCTTCGATTTGCTTGGTTACGGCTGCAATCTTGACAGTCAAGTCAGTAACTTCTTTTTGAGCAATAGGAATTAGATCTGTTTGTTCCTTAATCTTGATCTCAATTTCAGCATTTTCTTTAGTCAAGTCATCGATCTGGGTTTGCACATTCGCGCTAGCTTTACCCTGCTCGGCAATTTGCGCATCAATTTCGATAAGCGCCTTAGCGGTGCTTGCTTCTAAAACTGTAAGCTCTTTCGCTGACTTGATGTACGACGCTGTTTCAGTAATACAGTCAACCGCTAGGTAGTACTTCTTAGCATTCTTTGTTGAGGCTGGTGCGGGTAAAAAGATTGTGGTCTTGGTTCCATCAAGGGTTACTGTGGATTTGACCGCAGTTACACACTTATAGCTAAAGCCGCTTACTTTGGTGGTCTTATTAACTACGGTGCAGGTCGAGCCATTGCTAACTGCGGCATAAGCGGGGGTCGAAACCAAAACCCCGGCGATTAGCACCCCTGTGATAGATAGAGAAGCAACCTTGCGCAACATATTGACCTCCATAGATTATGCCGCGATCTTACCGAAGTCACTCTAAAAGAAGCGCCCATAACGCGAGAAAAGGGTGCGAAATTGCTGTGAAGAATTACTTATTGCGCTGACGCAATCGAACGTTCATGCCTAGTTTACGAATTAGCGGCCTAGGTCCAAAGCGCAAGAACGAACTTAAAATTATGTACTGCCAGCCAGGAACTGAGACCGCAGCGCCTTTTTGCGCATCTGCCCAAGCTTTTGCAACGAGCTCATCAGCATTTAGCCACATAAATTTTGGCAGGCCATTCATTTTCATTCGACCTCGTTGGTGAAATTCGGTACGAGTAAAGCCAGGAGCTAATACTGAAACTTTTATATTAGTAACAGCTAATTCGGTATGTAGCGATTCAGTTAAAACAGTCAAGTAAGACTTGCTCGCACTATATGTACCGCCAGCAATCCAGGCTGCAACAGATGAAACACTAATCAAAGTGCCTGAGTTGCGCTCTTTCATGCCAGGCAAGATGGCATGCATTAAGCGCATCGGAGTGCGTACTAAAACATCAAACATCTGTTGCTCGACGGCAATGTCACTTACCAAGAAAGACTTATTTATTCCGAAACCAGCATTGTTGATTAAAACTTCTACTTCATTAGTAGCAATAAAATCTTCAATTGATTTGCAGCCATAGTCAGTTGCAAGATCAGCTACTATGACTTTTGTTTGTATCTTAAAGTTAGCTTCTAACGCCGCAGCGCGTTCATTTAATCGCGGTAGATCACGAGCAACCAAAACAATATTGAAACCAAGTTCTGCAAGTAACCGCGAAAAACTTTCGCCTATTCCTGCCGTAGCTCCAGTGACTAGCGCCCACTTGCCTTGATTCCCTTGATGGCCTTGGTTGTTCATGATCTCCATTAAATCCTTAATTCAGTAAAGGTTAAGCAATTGAAGCCGCATCATCAGGGACGATGCCATCAGTAGATTCTTCGCGGATATGCCAACTGCTGTCATATTCCTCGAGCAAATCTAGGAATGGTTTTGCATCAAACCACTCTGGACCATTAACGCCATCTGGCTGCCAAACACCTTTATGGATTAACTCCATAGCTATAACTGGATTAATTGCGGTCTGCCATACAACTGCTTGATCACCGTAATTAGCCATTGACCATGCGTTATCAACCACGTTGTACATATATACAGCGCGCGGCTTCCCTTCTTTGTCTAGACCTTTAACCAAAGTTCCGGCACAAGTTTTGCCTTTCATGCGCGAACCAAGTGTTGCTGGATCTGGCAAGGCAGCTGCCAATAGATCACGAGGTGAAACTGCAACACCTTGCACATCAACAGTATCTTTGCGATCCATTCCCAGCATATGAATTGTTTTTAAAGTTGTAATGAATTGCGCGCCCAAGCCGTATTTGAAGGCAACTTTCTTGGCATCAACTTTCTGGGGGATAAGTACAACTTCTTCGTGTTCAACATTTACACATTCAACTGGCCCAATACCTTCTGGGAAATCAAATACTTCTAAATCACTAAATGGTTCGGTCGTATACCAACCACGACCGTCTTCCCACATCAGTGGCGGATTCAAACACTCTTCAATTGTTGTCCAAATAGAGAACGATGGCGCAAAATCAAAACCTTCAACAGTTAAATTCGAACCATCGAAAACAGTTACGGAATCTAAGCGACTGAATAAATAGTCAGATGCATACTTGGCAAAAACATCACTCATGCCAGGTTCGATTCCCATTCCAACGAGTGCGTAAATACCGCGCTCGCCCCAGTTCCAGTCACGTGCGAATTGCTCGTCACCTAACTTCACACCAGTTTCGGTATTTGGGTAATGCGGATGTGGGCGCGATAACGACATCGCCATATCAATGTAATTTGTATTTTCAATTTCGCAGGCTAAGAAAATTGGCATTACGAAACGTGGATCAACTGCATTGATCACCACATCGGGCTTTGCTTTGCGAATTAACGCACGAATATCTTCTAGTTCAGCGGCGTTTACTTCAGCGGCTGAAAAACGGGCATCTTTAACGCGGGCGACTGCTTCTTCGGCTCGAGCAAAATTACGATCGGCAATAACCATAGAAGTGATAAAGCTCCTGCGGGATGCGATATTGGCAATTGCTCGACCGACGCCACCAGCGCCTATTACTAGCGCTTTCATTGTTGGCCTCTCATGAGGAAAAAACTCCATCTCGGTAGAAGTCCGAGGCTACTCCGCATGAGCGTGATCTGCCAACCTAATGGGCGGGTAGATTTCACCTATTAATTCCAGTCCCCGTAGCTCAGTGGATAGAGCAACCGCCTCCTAAGCGGTAGGTCGCAGGTTCAACTCCCGCCGGGGACACCAGTTCTTAAGCAAATACGACAGTGCGCTTACCAACAACAAAGATTTTATCTTCGGAGTAAAGCTTTACCGCTTTTGCCAAAACACGGCGTTCAATATCGCGACCAATAGCAATTAACTCTTCAGGGGTTGCAATGTGAGTAACGTGAGCGACATCTTGTTCAATGATCGGACCTTCATCTAAATCACTTGTTACAAAGTGAGCACTTGCACCAATAATTTTCACACCCCGCTCATGTGCCTGGTGATAAGGCTTGGCACCTTTGAATCCGGGCAAGAATGAATGGTGAATATTGATAATTTTGCCGGGCAACTTGTTACAGAAATCTGCTGAAAGAATTTGCATGTAGCGAGCTAAAACCACGAAATCAATTTTTAGTTCTTGAATCTGCTTGGTGATTTCAGCTTCTTGTGCTTTCTTGTCACCTGGCAAGTACATGAATTTAACGCCATGAGATTCAACCAGTTGGCGCAAATCTTCGTGGTTAGAAATCACGAGTGGAATCTCAACTTTAAGTTCGCCTAGTTCATTTAAATAGAGCAAGTCACGTAAGCAGTGACTCTCTTTAGAAACCATAACTAGCGCACGTGGACGCTCTGAAGTTGGCCGAATTTGAAGAGCTGGGTTGTATTTAGCTAAGCCTTCACTAAGTGACTTCTTTGCTGCGGCTTGACCTTGTGAAGTCTCAAAGCGAGTGCGCATCACAAAGGTGTTAGAAGCCGGATCAGTAAACTGCTGATTCTCGATAATGTTTCCACCACAGGCTAAAACCGCCGATGTCATAGCGTGAACAATGCCTGGTTGGTCAGCACATTGCAGGGAAGCAATTAAATCCATGGCTAAATGGTAAGGGTTATCAGTGCTTAATCGTAAATCGCTGCATTGCTTTAGGTGCCCACCAGTTACGTTCACCCAATAGTCGCATCAGAGCTGGCACGAGCAAGGCGCGAATCAAAGTGGCATCAAGAACCACTGCAAATGCAACACCAAAGCCCATCATCTTTATCGAGGTAACACCGCTAGTTACGAAGGCTGCGAAAACCACTGCCAGAAGCACGGCAGCTGCAGTAATTATTCGTGCTGATCGTTGCAAGCCTGTAGCGACTGACTCTATATTTGATTTGCCTGTCAAGTGCTCTTCGCGAATGCGTGAAAGCAAGAAGAGTTCGTAGTCCATTGATAACCCAAAGACCACTACAAAAATCAGAATTACAATAGATGTATCAAGAGTGCCGGTTACCGTGAATGAACCGACTAGCCATTGCAAGTGACCGTCTACGAAGATCCAAGTCATTACGCCCATGGTTGCCGCAAGTGACATAACATTTAGTAGCACTGCTTTTATTGGCAAAATAATTGAACCAGTAAAAACAAAGAGCAGAATCAAAACGCTAATTGCAATCCAGCCGAGAGCTAGTGGCAGCGTTTCTGCAATTCCATCTTGAGTATCTGTGTAGTCAGCTGCCACTCCACCGATTAGCGTTCCAGCTGGTGCTGGCAAATCACGTAGTTCATTGATCAACTTCTGTGCTTCCGGTGATCGTGGCAACATTGATTCATATGCCGTGATTCGAATATCGTTGCCGATAGCTTGAGGCGCGGCCACGGTAACAATTCCGGAGACTTTCTTAACTTCTTCAATGTAATTTGAAATTTCATTCTCTTTACCAGCACCATCCAAAACAATTATGTCAATGGTGGCGATATTGCTTTCAAAACGAGATTCTTGAATTGCGGTAGCAACTGCAGCTGGGTTGCTTGCTGGCAAAATTCTAGAATCACCTTGCGAGAAGGCAATGTTCTTGATTGGCGCAGCCATAATCCCAAGAACCATTAGTGAAAGCAGAACAACTGCAACCGGGCGCTTCATAACTAAACGGGCAGTTTGAGCCCAGCGTCCCTCATCCTTATGTTCGATAGCTGATTTACGAACGACGCCTTTATCAATTCTCTTTCCGAGCATGGCCAGAATTGGTGGCAGACCGAACAAAGCACCAGCAATTGCAATAGCTACAACTGATACACCGGCATAGCCAAATGATTTAAGGAAAGGCAGCGGGAAGAAGGTAAGCGAAAAGAGAGTAACCAGAACTGTTAATCCAGAATAGAAAACCGTTTTACCGGCACTGGCCATGGTGTCAACAATTGAATCTTCAACACTCTTGCCTCGATGTAGCTCTTCGCGGAAACGATTAACAATTAATAATGCGTAATCAATACCTAGGCCGAGCCCCATACCAGTCGTTAAGTTGAGGGCGTAAACACTCACGCTAGTAACTAGTGAGATTAAGTAAAGGAGAAAGAAGGCACCCAGAATGGCAGATACGCCAACGAGTAGTGGCATTGCCGAAGCCGCCATGGCCCCAAAGACTATAACCAACAAAATAAATGTTAGTGGAATCGATATTGCCTCAGCTATTTTCAGGTCATCTGCAATCTTTTTATTAATCGCATTTCCGACTACTCCGACGCCACCTGAATAAATATTTAAGCCATCGCGCTTTCCATCAAAATTCTTTTGGAAGTAAGCGCCCATTTCTTGGCTCTCAGGTGTAAATGCTTCGTCTTGACCGTAAACCAAAATATATGCAGCTTTGCCATCAGTTGCGGCTAGTGTTTTTTCGCCGCCGGTGTTCCAGTAAGAAACTACTTTTGTCACCCTTGGTGCTTTTGCCATTTCTGCTTCTAATAATTGAGCTTTTGCAACAATGGTGGGATTAGTGATTGAAAGATTTCCGGAATCGACAACTACGACAACATTAGGATCTGCGATCTTTAGGTTTTTGTTTAGATAGTTATAGACCTGATAGGAGTCACTATTGGGGTTTGAGTACCCACCTGAATCAAGGCGGCTAAAAATCATCGTTCCAACGGTGCCAGCAGTCAGAATGCTAACGATAAACAAAATGACCATTGCCTTACGGCGGCGAACAATAACGTGACCGAGTTTCTCAAACATATGCCAACTGTACCGAAAGGACTAGACTGCCTAATTATGAGTGAGCTATTTCCTAAGGTGACTTCAGATGAGATTGATCACGAGCAATCAATTGAAGATGCTAAACGCGATGCTGAAATCGCTGGCGATAAGCCGCCACATCACGACGATTAATTACTTTTAAACTATTCAGACTTTGCAGCTGGTGGCGCTGGAGCCGGAGTTGGTGCGGCTGCCGGAACCGATGCGGTAGAACTTTTGGCTGAATCAGTCTTATAGAAACCTGAGCCCTTAAAAACTACCCCGACAGCGGAATAAACTTTTTTGATTTCACCTTCGCACTCTGGACATTGCGTTAATGAGTCATCGGTAAATGATTGAAAGGCTTCGAATTCATGGTCACATGCGGTACAGGCATATTGATAAGTTGGCATTCGATTCCTTTCCGGCTCTGGTTACCAAAAATTTAAGCCTGTTGGATGGGTGTAGTAGAGGGAAGTCTAAAGAAGTGGGACGATTGAGGCTAATCGGAGCGGGCCAGAAAGGGTCAATCATGAAGTTGAAGCAATTTTGTGGTGTTCTCGCAACAGTAATTCTGATGGCAATTCCAGTTGCTAATGCGAATGAACTTGTCACTACCGACCCTGCAAGTGGCTCGACAGTCTTGGTATCACCTAGCGCTGTAACAATTATTACCTCAGTGCCACTTTTGGCCGATGGAAATAGTGTTGAAGTTACCGATCCTTCAGGCAATCGAGTCGATGATGGAACGCTAGCAATTGTAGATACCGAAGCACTTGTCGGGCTGATTCCATTAACAGTTGGCGGCTACTACACCGTTAGCTACACGCTGCTCGCCGAAAATGATATTCCGCTAACCGGAAATTATCGTTTCAACTTTACTGCGCCAGATTCCGTTTCGTCAGAGTCACCAACTCCAATTGCAATGGAAGCCTCGGCTACAGCGCAGCCAAGTGCGGGTAGTAGCAAAGGGACAGAATTCTTAGTAATCATGTTATTGGTGCTGTCTTTCTTCGTGTTAGTCGGATTAGGAATGTACGCGCGGAAAATCTTTAGCGAAAGATGAGCCAATCGCTAATTAGCAACTTATTGACCGTCTTCAAATTTACTTCGATAACCTCAAGTTTTTTCTTAGTAGGCGCACTTCTAGCAATAACTTTCTTAACCTTTGATATAAATGGAAAAGTTGCACAAACAAATTTTGAATTAAGAAAACTTGCGGCAATAGCAAGTTTGATTTGGATGTTATCTAATCTTTCTCTTATGGTCTTAACTTTGGCAAATATTTTGAACTCCAGTATTTCAGAAGTTTTACAGCCTAATATTTTGCGCTCATTCCTATTACAAGTTCCACTTGGCCAATATCTATTTACCCAGCTCTTACTTTCGATCTTGATTTCCTTAATCATTCCCCGGTTTAACTCAATCGGAACCGGGACAGTTTTATTACTTGCCACCTTGCTGGCAATCGTAATTCCAGTTTTTCAGAGCCATTCAGCATCTGGTGGTTCACACTTAATGGCAGTTGGTTCGCTAGCCATACATGTCATTGCACTTGCTCTTTGGGTCGGCGGCGTCTTTGCCCTAGCGTTTTTAGCCCCTGAAAGCAGAGCTGCTGCTGTGCCGCGCTTTAGCGTTATGGCGCTCTGGGCGGCAATTGCCGTTGTAGTTAGTGGCAGTGCGAATGCCTACATCCGCCTTAACTTTAAGGAAGCGTGGGGTATTAGCTATACCTACTTAGTTATAGCTAAAGTCTTTCTCACTGCTGGCTTAATCGTGATCGGCTACTTGCATCGCCGAAATCTAACGAAGTTATCTGAACTTAAAGGTTCTAAATTCCTGCAATTAATCTTGACTGAAATTGTCATCATGGTTTTTACCTTGGTTATTGGTTCACGACTGGCTTCTAGTCAGCCGCCAGAGCGCGAAACAGGCTTAGCTGTAGACCGTGCTCTATCAATTATTGGTATCAAAACGCCGCAACCACCAAGTCTTTCTCGCATACTTTTTGGTTACGAACCAGATGCGTTAATGATTGGGCTGCTAGTTATCGCAGTCGCGCTTTATATAAAAGGTGTAATAGTTTTAACAAAGCGCGGTGATAAGTGGCCAATCGGTCGCACAATTTCTTTTGCAATCGGAATAAGCGCAGTAGATTTTGCAACTAGCGGTGGCTTAGGTTTGTACGCACACTTCAGTTTCTCTTGGCACATGATTGCGCACATGACTCTCGGCATGATTGCACCGATCGCCATCGTGTTAGGCGCACCTATTACTTTGGCGCTTCGCACATTGCCACAAGGTAGAAATTCAGAAGAGCGTGGCGTGCGGGGGACTTTGCTTTCAGCGCTGCATTCACGATATTCATCAATAATTGTTAACCCAGTGGGAGCA
>CANLAY010000020.1 GCA_947488635.1 Candidatus Nanopelagicaceae bacterium | reverse complement strand
CTAATCCAACTGGTCGGGTGCATAGTGATCAAGAATATTTAGCTGCCATTGAATGGGCTCGTGCGAATAATTCAATCTTGGTCTCTGATGAGTGTTATTTAGAATTTGGCGACACCGCCGCCCCTACTTCGATTTTGCAATACACCAAGGGTGATAACCACAACGTTTTGGCGGTCCATTCGCTATCAAAGAGATCTTCGATGGCTGGTTACCGTGGCGCATTCTTGATTGGCGATAAAGATTTAATCGCGCGCATCCGTGAAGTCCGTAAGCACGCAGGCATGATGGTGCCGCTACCAATCCAAAAAGCTATGACAGTTGCACTAAGCGATGAAACACATGTCGCCGAACAGCGGGCACGCTATAACGCCCGCCGGGCAAAATTAGCACCAGCCCTTAAAGCAGCTGGTTTTGAAATCGAATTCTCAAATGCTGGCCTGTATATCTGGTGTACTCGAAAGGAAAGCGATTGGGATTCAGTCTCTTGGCTGGCTAACTTAGGAATCCTGGCCACACCCGGAAATTTCTATGGCCCGCTTGGACAATCTCATATTCGCATTGCCATGACGGCGACTGATTTACAGATAGCAGATGCTGCAGCACGTATTACTGCGGCTGTACAGGTTTAACGATGACGGTCGGAATTCTTTTAGTTGGTGGCTTTGGCACCCGACTACTGCCACTTACAAATAAGACTCCTAAACCGATGTTACCTATTGCAAATTTGCCAGTAACTGAACATCAATTACTTGCAGCAAAAGCTGCCGGCATCACCAAAGTAGTGCTAGCAACTGCTTATTTGGCTGAAACTTTTACGCCCTATTTTGGCGATGGATCTAAGTGGGGGATAGAGCTTAAGTACGCATTAGAAAGTGAACCACTTGGAACTGGAGGTGCAATTCGAAATGCCGCCGAATTATTTCTCTCCGAAATTTCTGATGATGAGCCGATCGTGGTCTTTAATGGCGACGTACTAAGCCGACATGATTTAGCTGCGCAAATAGATTTACATCAAAGTTCATTAGCCGCAGCTACCTTGCACCTAGTTAGCGTTGAAGATGCTCGCCCATATGGCTGTGTGCCATTTGATGAAAGTGGCCAAGTTACTGACTTCTTGGAAAAAATGGAGAACCCAATTACAAATACGATTAATGCTGGCTGTTATGTTTTTAGCCCACAAGTAATCAAGGAAATTGAGCTAGGAAAAGTTGTTAGCGTTGAACGTGAAGTATTTCCAGAGTTGTTAAAGCGCGGAAGAGTGGTGCAAGCTTTCGTTGATAATTCGTATTGGTTAGATATGGGAACACCAAAAGCTCTACTCAAAGGTTCGCAAGATTATGTTGGTACTCGTAAATTTATTGTTGGCGAGAATGCAAACATATCTACGAGTGCAAAAATTAGTGGCGCAAGTGCAATCGGCAACAACGTAACTATCGGTGCAAACGTGGAAATTTCTTCATCGATTATTAGAGATGGCGTAACAATTGCGCAGGGCTGCAAATTTGAAAGTGTTTTTATTGAAGCCAACACAGCGGTCCCGGAAAGAACCCAGGCGAGCGGTGCCTACTTAGCCGATGGCGAAATAGTTCCCTTGAAACTTTAAAAACCCTCAACTTCTACTTTAGTTTTTACGCTTAATTCATGTCCAATTTGCCGTTTTTATGCCTCGTTGGGCTTGACTTAACAGACTTACACGCGTGTAATTCACCTAAGAGAAGGCCTCACGCCGCAAGGGCGGGGCCACTATTTATGTGGAGAGTTATTAATGGCGATTCGTCCAGCATCAAACCCTTCCTCCTCAGGGCCCGTAATTCAGCTAGCCAGTGGCGAAAGCGTTGAGCTTTCCTGGCAAGAACGTGCACTTTGTGCACAAACCGATCCCGAAGCATTTTTCCCAGAAAAGGGCGGCTCTACTCGCGAAGCAAAGCGAGTATGTCTTTCCTGCGATGTTCGTTCTGAATGTCTTGAATACGCTCTCGCACACGATGAGCGATTCGGAATTTGGGGCGGACTCTCCGAGCGAGAGCGACGTCGACTTAAGCGTCGACCTGCTTAATCGATTCTTTTCGATTAATTAGGAAAACAATCAAGAAACGCCACCACAAAATATGGCGACTACAAAAATAACTGATTCATTTCACGTTACAGCTGTAATTGTTTCTCACGACGGTGCAATTTGGTTACCAGAAGTAGTTGCTGCGCTATCTTCGCAAACTCGCAAGCTTGATCAAATTGTTGCAGTTGATACTGGTTCAAAAGATAAGTCTGCTGCACTTTTAAAAGCGGCAAAAATTCCTGTTCTTTCATTGCCTCGCGATGCTGGCTTTGGCGATGCGGTTTATCGCGCCGTTGAAAAATTCCCAAAATCAGATAATGAACGCAATGAGTGGATTTGGGTTATTCATGATGACTGCGCACCAAAATCTGATGCCTTAGAGAAATTATTGGCAGAGCTGGCTGAACGTCCCAACGTTGCGATGGCCGGACCAAAACTTTTGGGCTGGCATGATCGCTCACATTTACTTGAAGTTGGCGTGAGCATTACCAACAACGGTGCTCGCTGGACCGGCATGGAACCTCATGAATATGACCAAGGGCAGCACGATGGCGTTCGTGATGTTCTCTCTGTTAGCACTGCCGGCGCTCTCATTCGGCGAGATGTTTTTGAAGAGCTGGGTGGCTATGACCCGCAATTAGCACTATTTCGCGATGATGTTGATTTCGGTTGGCGAATTCGCATGGCTGGCCATTCAATTATTGTGGTTACAGATTCTGTGGCATTTCACGCACAGGCTGCCGCATCGGAACGTAGATCGGTAGATGTCGAAGGCGCGTTCCTGCATCGCCCACTGTTATTGGATCGACGAAACTCAGCATATGTTTTATTAGCGAATTCTTCAGCCTGGATTTTGCCTTGGTTAATTCTGCAGCTAATTATTGGCGCAGCAGTTAGATCTATTGGCTACTTAATTGCAAAATTACCGGGCTATGCCATTGATGAAATCTTGGCTATCGCCTCACTAATTTTCCGACCAGCAATCCTCAGAGCGGCACGCAAGGAGCGCCGAATCCATCGATTGTTACCTCCGCGAGTGATTGCTGATTTTATTCCACCTCGTTTTACGCAATATCGAAATGGTGTGAATAACTCTCTGGAATCAATTCGAAATCGAATTTTTGCAAAGCTGCCAACTGATAACGATATTGACGAAGAATTCAACGATGATGCCGATCTGCTAACTCCAGCCAAGGTAGTTAATTGGGCAAGCGTATTTAAGCGCCCACATGTTGTTCTAGGAATCTCACTTTTTATTTTCATCCTGCTATCTTCGAGATCACGTTTCGGTTCCTTAATTGGCGGCGCTTTAGCAACTACTCCGCATGGAACAAGTTCACTTTGGCGTAGTTATATTGAATCTTGGCATCAAGTCGGAATGGGAAGCTCAGCTCCTACGCCGCCTTGGGTTGCCTTACTTTCGCTCTTATCAATCTTCTTTTTTGGTAAGCCGGCAGTATTAATCACCTCTTTAATTTTTCTGGCACCAGCACTTATGGCTTTCTCGGCATATAAGTTCCTAAAATTAGTGACCGCTAATGCCTGGTTGCGAGTCTCTGCCAGCATGCTCTATGCAATCAGCCCGGTTGCGATAGCAAGTGTTAATACCGGGCGACTAGGCACCCTAATGATTTTGATTTTGCTGCCCTGGATTGTGTCCAGTATTTCCTCACTTGAGAATTTTGAAAGAATCTCTTGGCGCCGCATTTTTGGTGTGGTAATTCTAATTTCTATTGCGACTTCATTTACTTTGATGGTGTGGCTAGCCGTATTGGTGGTTACCGCAGTTGGAGTCGGACTCGATATTCGCAGCTTTAATGGCGATCTCAATAAAGAGCTCTTTGACCAGAGGCTAAAGCGCCGATTAGCGCTATTGGTCACGCCTTTGATCGTTACTGCGCCTTGGTCTCTCGTCGCAATTATTGATCCCAACCGTTTTCTTTACGAACCAGGAATTTTGTTAAGTGGCGGTGGACCGAATCTCGCTTTCCTAGGAAACCCAGGTGGTCCTGGCGCGTTACCTTGGTGGGCAATTAGCCCGCTTACTTTAGTTCTAATCGTGGCCTACTTTGCTAGCACGCAGTTACGTAAAGTCGCTCAAATTGGAACCTTGTTCTTGCTGCTTTCAGTTGCGTTAAGCGCAATATCAATTACTGGAAATGGCACGATCGCACCAACTCAACTTTGGGTAGGAGTTTTCTTAGCGATTGCAACTTTGGCAGCAGTAACAGTGGGCACCATAATTCTTAATGACTTACGAGATTATTTGATCGCTACAAATGTTAATTACCGTCACATTTTATCTGCCTGTTTGTTAGTGATTACATTGGGATATTCCGCAACTGCCATCTCCTGGAATGTTTCGCAAGCATCATCATCGCCGGTCTATTCAAAGAGTGTGAATATTTTGCCGGAATATCTAGGCGTTGAGGCAGATGCAAAAACTCTCGTTCTTCGAGAAATAACTAATCGCGAACTCACTTCACTAGCTTTCTATATTTCGCGTGGATCAGACATCACTCTTGGTGAACCTGATGTAGCGCCAATTCAAGATCCAGCAATTGCAAGAGCAGTTATTGAATTGGCCGACGGAAGTGGTTTGACTACGAGTAAAACTTTTGCAGATTTCGGAATCAAGTATTTGTTTGCGAAGAATCCAATCGATAAAGATGTGGTGCGAACCATCGACGCTCTTGGTGGATTTGCGCGCACCTCGGCAACAGCAGATGGCATAGTCTGGAAAGTAAGTGAGCCAACTGGTCGATTAGTTTTCACAAATATCAAAGGTGAAGTTACTTTGCTTGCCAGCGGCGGCATTGGCGTAACGACTAATGTTCCTGGCCCTGGGGTTATTACGCTGACCGAAAATTACGATCTGGGCTGGCAAATTCTGCAAAATGGCTTAAAGCTAGAGCGCAGCGAGAATGAAGCGGGTTTGCCACAGTTCAAGGTGATCGAAGCTGGCGAGTTCACATTGATCCATGATGGAACACTGCGGCGAGGTGCGCTAAGCCTGCAATTTATTGCCTGGGTAGTTTTGATTATTTTGGCGCTACCTGCAGGGCGACGAAAGCGCGAGATCTCAGAGATGGAGCTCTCATGAAGTTTAAGAAAGGCGCAATTCTAGCTGCCGTTATTGCCGCAGTTTTATTGGTGACTAATTTGTTTGATGCAAATACTAACTCTCGGCAATATTCAAAGTCGTTCCCGGCCGTAGTTTGTCCACCTAATCCGGCAGGCGTAACAACTGTTACTTCTGTTTCATCAAAGAAGACGCCGTTCTATCGAGTCGGAAATAAAAGTACAAAGTTAGTAAATATTAAAACTCTTCGTTACTCCAGTGTCAGTGATCCGATCTTGCTGCAGTCTGAAGGTCTTACCCCAGTTAGTTTTCAAAGTCGCACAGGTGTTTGGGCTGGTTCAGTTCTCTGTACTGCTCCAGCTACTTCGCAATGGTTTGTCGGAGGAACTTCAGATGTGAGTAGCAAGGGCGTTGTTTACCTTGTCAATAGTGGTTTGAGTGTTTCAATTGCAGATATTTTCACGTGGAGTGAAAATGGTGAACAAGCAGTAAAAACTGTTTCACTAAAGGCAAATTCGAGTGTGGCAATAAAATTAGATTCCTTAGCTCCAGGGGATTCAAATATTGTGGTTAAAGTGGTTGCCAGATCGGGTCGAGTGAATAGTTATTTAGTTGATGAACGCGTTAAAGGTTTACAGAAGTTGGGCGGCGATTCGGTTAATGCTATTTCGGCCCCAGCTAGAAAATTCGTAATTACGGGCATCCCGCAGCAATTAGTTAACAAGAAAGTTCCATCTCACTACCTACGTCTATTTGTGCCAGGCGTGGCAGATGCAAACTTCACACTTGAACTTCTTTCCAGCAATGGGCGATTTATTCCAACCGGCTTTAACGAACGCAAGTTGGTAAGTGGCAAAGTTGTGGAGGTAAAACTAAAGCCTGAGGTAGCTAAAGGGGCTTTTGCGATCAAGCTGACATCAGATCAACCAATACTCGCAGCAATTCGTTCCCGCGCCAGCTCGAATGGGAATAGCGACTTTGTCTGGATCACACCTTCACCAGTCTTGGCTCCGCTAAAGATTGCGATAGGTGGCATTTCACCGAAAATTTTCTTTGCCGGTGATGCCATTGCCGTTGATTTAAGAGTTGAGTTTTCCAACGGCAAAATTAAGGAGCAAAGCATTACTGGCTCTGATCTAGTTGGCTGGCAAGTTCCAAATAATGCGATCGCGATCACTGTCCTTAGTGCTGGCGTTGATAATTTCGCAGGCGCTTTGATAGCGGCTAAAAGTGGGTATGCCTTCTTCCCAATAGCATCGGGTGCCGAACTTACTAAAGTAGCAATTCCGTCCTCAAACATTCGGGTTCTAAATCCATAAAAATCCCAAGTTTTACGCGGCTGCCCACTAATCTAAGTCATATGAGTTCGCTAAAAGTAGGTCGCGCGTGTTCTCGCGCTAGTTGCCGCCGCATGGCAACTATGACTTTGACCTACATCTATGCCGAATCAACAGCCGTGGTTGGGCCACTGGCAACTTATTCTGAACCACATGCTTATGATCTCTGTGAAATTCATGCAGAACGTTTAACTGTTCCCAATGGTTGGGAAGTAATTCGCGCACAAATTGCTGATAGCCAGAGTGGTCCATCTAACGATGACCTAATGGCGATCGCAGATGCAGTTCGCGAAGTAGCGGCAACTCCGATTGCTGAGAGTAACTCATCAGCTGCAACTCTTGCTGCGAGCACTGAACACATCGGTCGACGAGGTCATCTTCGAGCTGTTCCAAATAAGTAATTGAACGAGTGAGTCATGAGTGAAAATATTCCGGATATTTTTAAAGCATATGACATTCGAGGATTAGTTGATGACGAAATTTCACCTGATTTTGCTTTTGCAGTCGGATTAGCATTTGCCCGATTTCTTGAGATAGAGCGTGAGCCAAGTACGGTAATTATCGGTGAAGATATGCGCCCTTCGTCGCCAGAATTAGCAGAGGCTTTTTCAGCTGGCGTAACCAGCAATGGCACAAATGTGATTCGTATTGGCTTGGCGTCAACTGACCTACTTTATTTTGCAGCTGGTTCAAAGAATTTACCAGGTGTCATGTTTACTGCCAGCCATAATCCGGCTGCATATAACGGCATAAAGTTATGTCTAAGTGGTGCTCGACCAATTGGTAAAGAAACTGGCCTGCAAACGATTGAGAATTTTGTGCGCAATGGAATGCCACTTGCAATGAGACCAGTTGGCATCGAAACTAACGAAAACTTACTTCAGGCATATTCTGATCATCTTCATAAATTAGTCTCGTTTAAAGGCAACCGGCCACTGAAGATAGTTATTGATGCGGGTAATGGCATGGCTGGTTTTACTGCTCCGGCAATATTTGAGCGACTAGGTGCTGAAATTATTCCGCTTTACTTTGAACTCGATGGAAATTTCCCTAATCACGAAGCTAATCCGATTGATCCAGCGAATTTACGAGACTTACAGAAAGCGGTTCTGGAAAATAGAGCTGATATCGGGCTAGCTTTTGATGGTGATGCTGATCGATGTTTCTTGGTAGATGAAAAAGGTGAAACGGTTGACCCTTCTTTACTCACTGCACTCATTGCTAGTCGCGAGTTAGCAAAACATCCTGGGGCGACAATTATTCATAGTTTGATTTCTTCACGAACTGTGGTTGAAGTGATTAACGAATTAGGTGGCATCCCAGTTAGGTCACGAGTTGGGCACTCATACATAAAGGCGCTAATGGCAGAGACTGGTGCGATATTTGGTGGCGAGCATTCCGGACATTTCTACTTTAAAGATTTCTGGCGAGCAGACTCTGGCGCCTTAGCGGCGCTGCACGCACTAGCTGCCCTCGGTGAATCTGAACAAACTATTTCCGAGCTTCTTGCCCCGTTTAAAAGATATGTTGCAAGCGGTGAAGTAAATTCACGAGTGGCAGATGCTGCAGTAGTTATCAAAGCAATTAAGGGAAAGTATTCTGCGCTATCTGAATTTAAGATTGACGAACTAGATGGCTTAACCGCCTCCACTGCGACTTGGTGGTTTAATGTGCGCGCTTCTAATACCGAACCGCTGTTGCGCCTGAATGTGGAAGCCGATACAGCGGCAAATATGGCAGCCCATCGTGACGAGCTATTGGCGCTAATTAACGCTTAACTACTGCGTCTAAGTAGAACTCAACTAGGCATTGCCGATACTCTTGCCTTCTGGCGGGGTCCTGCCTAATTGACCATATTCTTACTTTTCTATTTAGGAGTTTTACCGTGAATGCACCTGTAACAAAGACCGTACCTCGCAATGACATTGCCGATGCTTCGCTAGCCGAGCAAGGCCGCAAGCGAATCGAATGGGCAGAACGCAATATGCCGGTTCTAGCTCAAATCCGTGAACGATTTGAAAAGTCACAACCATTCGCTGGCATCCGTATTGCTGCCTGCATGCATGTGACTACCGAAACAGCCAACTTGATGCGCGTTCTAAAAGCCGGAGGTGCAGACATTGCCCTTTGTGCATCAAATCCACTTTCAACTCAAGATGACACAGCTGCAGCTCTAGTGCATGAATATGGCATTAGTGTTTTTGCCAAGAATGCCGTCGATCGCGATGGCTACTACGCACATTTAAATGCAGCACTTGATATCGAACCACATCAAGTATTCGATGATGGTTGCGATTTGGTTAATGTTTTGCACACAACTCGCCAAGAATTAATTCCAAATGTTGCTGGTGGTTGTGAAGAAACTACCACTGGCGTTATTCGCTTAACTCAGATGGCTAAAGATGGGGCATTGAAGTTCCCAATGATCGCTGTTAATGACACTGATACCAAGCACATGTTTGATAATCGTTATGGCACTGGACAATCAACACTTGATGCAGTTTTTCGTGCCACTAACTACCTTCTAGCTGGCCGCATTGTTGTCGTAGCAGGATTTGGTTACTGCGGTAAAGGTGTTGCAGAGCGTGCCAAGGGTATGGGCGCAGATGTAATCGTTACTGAAATTGATCCAACGAAAGCACTTGATGCGATGATGCAAGGCTTCCGCGTTATGCCCATGACCGATGCTGCAAAAGTTGGCGATGTTTTCATCACGGTTACAGGTAACCGTGATGTTCTTCGCGATGAGCACTTCGCAGTTATGAAGGATGGCGCAATTATGGCCAACTCAGGTCACTTCGATATTGAAATCGATGTAGCTTGGTTGGAAAGCAACGCCAAGAGCAAGAATGCCAAGATGCGTCATCAAACCGATGAATATGTAATGGCTGACGGGCGTCGTTTGCTCTTAATTGCTGAAGGTCGTTTGGTAAACCTAGGCGCTGCCGAAGGTCACCCAGCATCTGTAATGGATATGTCATTTTCAGATCAAGCGCTAACTGCTGAGTATCTTGTAAAAGAAGCTAAGAATCTCGCAGCTGGAATTCATGAAGTTCCTACCTATATAGACAAAGAAGTTGCCAGCCTTAAACTAAGTAGCATGGGTGGCAAGATCGATGTTCTTACACCAGCACAAGACCTGTACTTGAATTCTTGGGAACACGGAAGCTAAATGACTTTAGTCATGGTCGTCGATGACGACCAGGATCTTGCGGAGATGCTCGGCATCGTTTTAACCGGTGCCGGCATCGACGTGGATCTAGTAAGTCGTGGCGATGAAGTGCTAGATGTTTTCCGTAATAATCCACCAGATTTAGTTTTATTAGATGTGATGTTGCCAGGATTAGATGGCATTGAGGTATGTAAATTACTGAGAGCCGAATCAATGGTTCCGATTGTGATGCTTTCGGCTAAAGGCGATACGCACGATGTAGTTCGCGGCCTTGAAGCCGGCGCTGATGATTACATGGTTAAACCATTTAGACATCCATCTGAATTAATCGCGCGAATCCGTACTCGTTTGCGTCGCACAAATACTGATATCTCAGGCCTATTAACAATTGCTGATTTAGTTATCGATGTCGTTGCGCATCAAGTATCACGTGCCGGAAAACAAATTGCGCTGACTCGCTTGGAATTCGATCTTCTAGTTGCACTAGCGCGCGAACCAGGTCGAGTCTTCTCACGAGATGCGCTTCTTAGTGAAGTTTGGGGTTATCGACATTCAACAGATACCCGTCTTGTTAACGTTCACGTGCAGCGTCTACGCGCCAAAGTTGAACATGATCCAGAACATCCTGAAATTGTCGTAACCGTGCGAGGTGTTGGTTACAAAGCCGGCGGTCAGTAAATGAGATCAGATGGTGCCCATAGAGCGCATTCCTTAGCGATACGAGTTGTCCTTTCCACCATATTTCTCTCGTTGGTCGTAGTATCTATTACTGGCTCGACCCTTTATTCCAGGCTTTCAACCGGCATCAAGCAAGTAAATTTAGATACCGCAATTATTGAAGCTCGCTCAACTATCTTTAGTGCTCAATATCGCTTAGCTATCGCATCTGGCAATCCAGCCGATTCAGTTCGAGATATTTTTAGTGCAGTAATTACATCTGCCACCACAGTAGGCTCAAATG
>CANLAY010000019.1 GCA_947488635.1 Candidatus Nanopelagicaceae bacterium | reverse complement strand
CGGGCTTTAAACTCCAGACCAACATGTGCAGCTGGGCCATTTGGCATCAACATCGGCACTGTGTAAGGGCTAACCGAGCGAGCGCCTTTTTCTTTCAAAATGTCATATTGCTCAAGCAGAGTTGTAACGCCACCGATGCCCGATGCAATTACTACGCCTAGGCGTTCACTATCTGCTTCAGGTGAGCCGGCATCTTTCCAAGCTTCGCGCGATGCAATGAGAGCAAAAGCTTCAGAGCGATCTAGTTTACGAAGTTCAACACGTTCCATAACTTCACTTGGGTCAACCGCCACACGGGCAGCGAAGTTAACTGGAATTGTATTTGCCCAATCTTCGGTAAGGGTGCGAGTACCGCTCTTACCTGCCAGCAAGGCAGCCCAAGTACTTGACGCATCTCCTCCGATTGGAGTTGTTGCGCCAAGTCCAGTTACGACTACGCGTCGTTGGGCTGACATCTTTAGTTAGGTTCCGCAGATGGTTAAGCAGAAGCCTTCACGATGAAATTAACTGCATCGCCAACAGTTTTAAGTTCAGTCACCTGATCATCAGGAATCTTCACACCGAAACGTTCTTCAGAAGCAACAACAACTTCAACCATGCTTAGTGAATCTACTTCTAGATCATCCGAGAAATTCTTATCTAGCTCGATAGATGCAGCTGGAATTCCGGCAACTTCTTCAACGATCTCTTTAAGACCAGCTAATACATCTGCTTGGGTTAGTGCCATTTCTTTATTTCCTTCACTTTCAGTAATCGGGTTTAGATCGGTAAGGCGTAATTCTCTTACAAAAGACCTCTTACTTACGAGTATGAGCTCACTTTAAGGCGGAAATTTATGGCAATTGCACTACTTGTCCCGCATAAACGAGACCTGCGCCATATCCAATAATCAGCGCAAGCCCACCACTTAATTCTGGGTTTGACTCAAGCAGCGCATCCATTGCAAGTGGGATTGAGGCCGATGATGTGTTGCCGTTTGTTTTAATGTCATCAGCGATCACAACAGATGCCGGCAACTTCATTTCCTTGGCCATGGTTTCGATAATGCGGAAATTTGCTTGATGCGGAATAAATGCGGCAAGTTGATCGCCAGTAATGCCAGCGGCTTCAAGTGCCTGCAAGCCAACTTTGCTCATTGAATAAACTGCCCAGCGGAAGACTGTTTGGCCTTGTTGATTAATATTTGGCCAACCTAAATCTGCCACACCTTTAGTTGGTGAGTTTTTAAAATCTGTCCAAGCCGGATTTAGCAAGATTGCATCGCGTGAGTCAGCATCAGAACCCCAAATAGCAGGACCAATACCAGGCTCTTCAGCGGGACCAATAACAACTGCGCCAGCACCATCGGCAAAGATAAATGCAGTTGCGCGATCATCGGGGTCAGTGAAGTCGGTTAATTTCTCAGAGCCAACAACTAAAACATTTTTAGAAGTTCCACCAGAAATTAAATCTTTTGCCATCGCTACGCCATAACAAAAACCAGCACATGCAGCGCTAATGTCAAAGGCTGCAGCTTTAGGATTTCCCATTTGTTGAATCAGTGCAGTTGCCGCACTTGGTGCTTGGAACTCATATGAGATGGTTGCAAAAATAACGGTATCAATATCGGCAATTGTTAAATTCGCTCTGCTAAGTGCCATCTCACAAGCAGCTTGAGCCATGCTGACAACGCTCTCATCAGCGGCAGCAAAGCGACGAGTCTCAATTCCCGTGCGTTGTTGAATCCACTCATCACTAGATTCGATGCGATCTACGATTTCGGAGTTAGGAACTTGCCGCTTTGGGCGATAAGTACCAACTGCGAGAATGCGGGAATTGCTGCCGGTTTTTACTTTGATGCTCATTTATGTTTCTCCGCAAACTCACTAGCTGCTGCCAAGTCGGCAGGAGATTTAAAGGCAAAAGTTTCGATTTCAGGTGCGGCGCGCTTTAGTAACCCTACTAACGTTCCGGCCGGTGCTAACTCAATTACACCAGTAACACCTAGCTCTTGCAGACTTTTCATGCAGAGATCCCAACGTACGGGGCTCGCAACTTGGCTAATAATGCGTTCTAAAACTTCCTCACCATCTACTACGGCAAAGCCATCGCGATTAGAAATTATTGAACCAGTTGGATCAGATGGCGAAATAGTTGCTGCACTCTTAGCCAATACTTCTTGCGCAGATTGCATATATCTAGTGTGGAAAGCACCAGCTACTGCCAGCGGGCGAATTCGAGCTCCAGCTGGGGGATTATCGGCAAAGAGGGATAACTCGCTAATCAAGCCAGCTGCCACAATTTGGCCAGCCCCGTTGTCATTTGCTGCAACCAATCCTAGTTTCATGATTACGCCTAGAACTTCTTCGCGGTCGCCGCCAAGAACAGCTGACATGCCAGTCTTTTCTAAACTTGCAGCTTCGGCCATCGCATTTGCACGATCGTTAACAAAACGCATTGCATCGAACTCACTGATTACTTTGGCAACAGCAGCTGCTGTTATTTCGCCAACTGAATGGCCCGAGATGACAGGAGCTGAAATTCCAAGCAAGTTTGCTGCGATCAAGCCGGTTGCCACAATTAATGGTTGCGCATTTGCAGTATCTCTAATTTCATCAGCATCAGCAGTCGTGCCCAGTGCAACTAAATCTTTACCCATTACTTCAGACCAACGAGAGATTGACTCGGCGCAATCGCTAATTTCTAACCAAGGCGTCAACATGCCTGGCGTTTGAGCACCTTGACCTGGTGCGATGATTGCTAACACAAGCTAAATATTATGCGATGTTGCAGGTACTATCGAGTAACGAGCCAAATTTGCGCTGTGTGCTCAGGCACTTTAATTGTTGAACCAGGCTGAGCGATAACCGGTTCATAAGTAGAAGTTTCCTGAGAGGCATCAAATATGCATCTAAATGCAGATCCCCAAGTGGCATCAGGTAAGACAAAATCTCGAGTCATTCGATTTGAATTAAAATTAAGCAAGAGAGCCCTCGCAGCAGATACATCTATATAAATCGATAATGAATGTGTTTCAGCATCTGCCCAATAATCATCGCGCATTTCTTGGCCATTACGCTTAAACCAAGCGATATCTTTACGCTGGGTGCCCAAATCAATTTCACCAGTAAAAAACTTGCTGTTCACATCGGATAAATGAGTTTTTCTAATGTTAATTAACACGCGGAATGTATCGAGCATATCTTGAGCAGGACCGTCGAGTTGCCAAGGTTGTGCCCATTGATCTTTATCTTGACCAATGGAGTAACCATTATTACAGCCATTTTGGGTACGGTTTACTTCATCACCCATGTTAATCATCGGAACACCAGCGGATAACAAAAGCGTAGCTGCCAAAGATTTCTTAAGTGATTGACGTACCTTGTTTATCTCAGGAGCATCAACTTCGCCCTCAACTCCAGCATTCCAAGAAGAATTAAAAGAATTTCCATCGAGATTATTCTCGCCATTAATTTCGTTATGTTTCTCGTTATATGTAACTAGATCTCGCAATGTGAAACCATCATGCGCAGTTATGAAGTTAATAGATGCTGTTGGTCCACGATGATAAAAAATGTCACTTGACCCACTTATGACAGAAGCAATATCACTTACGCCTTGACCAAAACCTCGAGCAATATCGCCTAGCCAAAACTGCCGCGTGCTATCTCTGAAATAATCATTCCATTCTCGCCATGGATGCGCAAAATCGCCCAACCCGTATCGAGTTAGATCCCATGGTTCAGCAATCAATTTGCGATCGCGCAGAACTGGTTCGGCAGTAATGGCCGCAAAAAGTGATGAATATTGAGCACCCTCATCGCGAAACAAGGCCGTAGCTAAATCGAACCGGAATCCGTCAACACCAATAACATCGGTCCACCAACGCAGTGAATCAATAATGAAGCGAACCGAATTCGGTTTAGCCGCTGCGAGAGTATTTCCACAACCGGTGGTGTCAAGATAATTTCCGTTTGAATCATGACGATACCAATCTCGGTTATCTATGCCGCGAAAACTTAATGTTGGTCCCGCTATTCCTGCTTCAGCGGTGTGGTTGTAAACCACATCGAGTATCACTTCAATTCCGGCTGCGTGTAGTTGAGTTACCGCCCAGCGCAATTCATTGACTGGGTCATCGCTGGCTGCATATTGTGGATGTGGAGCATTAAAGGAGATCGTGTTGTAGCCCCAATAATTTTTTCGTCCTCTTGCAAATGTAGTTGGCTCAGAGACAAAAGCTTGAATGGGAAGAAGCTCAAGAGCCGTAATTCCTAATTTTGTTAAGTGCGCAATGGTGCTTGGATGACCTAGTGCTTTATATGTTCCTCGCTCTTCAAAAGGGATATTAGGATTACTTGCCGTTAGTCCTTGCACATGTGCTTCGTAAATATACGTGTGCGCCCACTGATGATCTATTCGATTGATGTGACGAGGCTTGTGATCTGTTACTACTGAGAATGGAACCTTGCCAGCGCTATCGCGAAGATCTCGAATAGTCAGATCGCCATTGCCCCAACCATCTTTACTTTGATGACCATAAATTTCTGGCACGTATTGCAATTCACCGGCCAGTTCGTGGGCATAAGGATCAATGAGTAGTTTTGCCGGATTAAATCTTAAATTCTGTTCTGGAATCCAGGGCCCATGAATTCGATATCCGTACTTCTGGCCAGCGCGCACACCAGCTAAATATCCGTGCCAAATCGGACCATTACGATGACTTAATGAGTAACGCGATTCAACTGATTCGCCATTTATTTCATCAAATAGGCAAAGTTCAACGGCATCGGCCCCTGATGTCCAGATCGCAAAGTTAGTACCTTCTTCGGTGACTGTTGCACCTAGGTATCTCGGATCTGCTGGAAGCATTGCTCTATCTTGCCGTAAGAATAAGAATAAATGAATTAATTACGAGACTCGTAACTCACTTATCTCAACATCATCAAAGTCTTGAATGCTGGCAAATGAAGCAAAAGCAACATTTTCGCTAGAAGTGACGGGAATACGATTTAGCTTGATATTTATAAACTCAACCGCCATCAAAAAGAGTGCCGCAGGTAATAAATCTACGCTTCGCTTTAGGAACCATGGCGTGCCATTTCGAAGCATCCAGATAACAGATTCTTTGCGGTTTTTGACCACTACTTGATCAACTTCAACGGGTCCAATATTCCAACCAGATTGAACCAGGTGATTTCTAAACTCTGCAGCCAGACGTTGATGACCAATTTTGCTTGGATGCATCCGGTCGATATGCCAATTCTCTAACTTATAAATATCTGACATATTTCTTGTGTTAACCAGGATGGCACCAAATTCATTTGCAACAGAACGAGTAACTTGGTTTACGGCATCAACACGACGGTTCAAAACACGAGCTAGGAGTTTTGGCATCGGAACAATCTTTGTTGGATCATGCAGTTCGAGCATCAAAGCGGTGGTGCCGCTTTGCTTTAATTCGGAAAGCGTCGCACGTAAATTACTATGAAGTTTTGCCGGATTAAATCCATTTCGAAGCATGTCATTTCCACCAACAATAACGCCACAAATATTCGGCTTATGCGTTAAAACTTTTGGAATCTGATCTTCGAGAACTTCTTGAGATTTAGCACCCGGCCGTGATGCGTTTAGGAAAACTAGCGGATCCTCGAAGCTTTTGGCTAAGTAATAAGACCAGCCAACAGTTGTGCCATCTGGCAATGCATCGCCAACACCTGAAGCTGCACTATCGCCGACTACCGTGAAAGTCGTAACTTGGCTCATTTATGCAGCTCGTAATCGATGCTTAGCTTTTGTAAACCCATCTTTTTCACCGTGCAAGGTGAGCATCAAAGAAACCGTTGAGCTCCAAGGAAAATTTTCTGCTTGCTCGTGGCACTCACTTGCCAAATTTGGTCGAACTTTTGACCAGTTTAAAACCTTCGAGATCGCGGCGGCAAAGTCATTTCCATTGTCATCTGCCACATAACCAACTGGCTCATCAGTATCAATTAGTAAGAATTCACCTACGGCACTTGAAGAAGAAGCAACTACTGGGGTTCCAGATGCGAGCGATTCAAGGGCTGCTAAACAGAAAGTCTCAATTGGGCCTGGTGCCATAGATACATCGGCACAAGCGAGAATTTCAGCTACTTTGTTGCGATCGGCAATAAAACCAAGGAAGGTAACTGGCAAATCCTTAGCCTCTTCGCGCAACTGCTTCCACATCGGGCCACCACCAACATAAACTAAGCGAGCATCTATTCCTTTTTCCCGTAGAACTCGAAGAGCTTGAATTGAACGCTGTGGTTTTTTCTCAGGTGACATACGACCACAATGAACGATTAAGTATTGTGAACCTTTTAAGAGCGAAGTCTTTAATTCAGCACTAATTAAGTTTGGGCTAAAGCCAGTCAAATCAACGCCCAATGGAATTTGAGCCAAGTTTTTTACTTTTATGTCACGAAACTCTTTTGCCGCAAAATTTGTAGTTGCAATCACATGAGTGAAACGATTTGCCAATCTATTGTTATGCCAATTCACAAATTTAGTAACTTTAATTGGTAGATAAGTCGCGATTAAGCCACGAAGTGATTCATGGCTAAATACGACTGAAGGAATATTGCGCGTGGTTGCCCACTTACCAACACCAGTTAAGGTAAAGCGATCTGAAATCTCAAGGTGATCTGGTGCAAGAGTGATGATCAATCGCTTGACCTGTCGGGTATTAATTATTACCCGATAGCCACCACTAAAAGGTAGGACTACCGAAGGCAAAGTAACCCGTTTTCCTGAAGGGGTTTCTTCACAGTAAAAACTGGTGCCAGGAACTACATAGATAAATTCATGACCTTTAGATTGATAACCTTTGCCGAGTTCGTGCAGAGTGGTTCGGATTCCGCCAGATTTAGGTCCGTAAAAATTAGCAATGTGCATAATTCTCATGCGACTAGCTCCTTCCGGCGTGATTTATTCATCGCAATTAACTGCAAGTAATGACTTATTAGTTCTTGGTTAATTGATTGCCAGGTGCGATTTACGACTGAGTTTCGGGTTCTTTGGCGCCATTCGTTGGTATCGCCATCTTGGATCAACTTAACAACGCGCTTAATTTCCTTTGGATTTCCCGTGTTTATTAAGTAGCCAGTCTTGCCATTTTCAACCAAATCAATCGGTCCACCAGAATTTGGGGCGATAACTGGAACTCCGGAAGCCAGTGCCTCTTGAATAGATTGGCAGAAAGTTTCATGTTGGCCAGTGTGAATGAAAATATCGAGTGACGCGTACATGCGAGCTAAATCTTCACCACCTTTAAAGCCAGTGAAAATCGCATTTGGCAATTTTCGTTCTAAGCGAGTTCTTACTGGACCATCGCCAACAATTACTAACTGCACATCATCTTGCTCATCAAGTGATATTAAATCTTCTAATCGCTTCTCGTGCGCCAGTCGGCCAACGTATCCAATCAATGTGCGATCAGGTCGGTTTCCAAGTAGAGATCTACGTAACTCTTCATCGCGATTTTCTGGTCGGAATCTCTCAGCATCGACGCCACGTCGCCAGAGTTCAACACCTGGCACGCCAAGGTCATTTAGATAATTGCAGGCAGATGTAGAAGGCGCTAGAGTGCGATCGCTATTTGAATGAACGCGACCTACAAATTTATTTAAAGTTGCATTTGCAATCTGAAAACCATAATGATTTGCAAACCCAGCTAAGTCGGTTTGATAAACCGAAAGAGTTGGGATCTCATTTTTTCTTGCGAATCTGGCCACATAATTACCAAGCAATGCAGGCGATGCTAAGTGAATTACATCTGGATTGAAATCAAGCACTCTAGCTTTGGCAAATTGCTGCGGAAGCGCTATTGGAATCAATCCTTTTACATTTAGTGCTGGCACACGCATGATTTCAAAGCCGGCATATTCACTTGGCCCACCAGCAGAATCCGGGGCAATAATTAGCGCTTCATGCCCGTTATTTTTAAAGAAGTCCAGAATTCTAAGAACCGAATTGGTTACGCCATTTATTTGAGGGAGGAAGGATTCGGCAACTACGGCAATGCGCAGTTTATGAAGTTGCGTTATCTCGCTCACGTGCCTGAGAGTCTCGTAAGAGAAGGTTTAGACTCTAAAGTGAAGGTGAAGTGTTGGTGAACCCTAGGAAAATTAAGGGGCCAAAAGTGCTTCGATGCAATCTTGAGGAGGTGTGACCTACGCCCGTTTGCTATCTGTTGGCACTGCCCAAACCCGCCAGTAACATCGCCCTATGAAGATTGCAGTCTGCGTAAAGCAGGTCCCAGATTCCTGGGCTGAGAAGAAGATGGTCAACGGCGTCCTTGACCGTGAAGGTGTCGACGCTGTCCTAAATGACCTCGATGAATACGCAGTCGAAGAAGCGCTGCGAATTGTCGAAGCTCACGGCGGAAACGAAGAAGGTGGCGCAAATAGCGTGACTATCGTTTCTATGGGACCAGAACGCGCAACTGAAGCTATTCGCAAAGCGCTCTCAATGGGTGCCAACGATGCGATTTTGGTCAGCGATGCTGCCCTTGCCGGTTCTGATGCACTGGCAACTTCTAAAGTTTTAGCCGAAGTGATTAAAAATGGTGGCTTTGATCTAGTTATTTGTGGAACTGAATCTACCGATGCTCGCATGAGTGTGGTGCCGGCAATGTTGGCGCAACGACTTGGTTGGGCGCAGTTAACTTTTGCATCGATGGTTGCAGTTGATCCCGCAGCAAATACAGTTTCGATTACCCGTACCACTGAAGCTGGCGTCGATGCAATTAATGCGAAGTTGCCAGCCGTAATCAGCGTGGTCGAAAAGATTAACGAACCGCGTTATCCATCATTTAAGGGAATCATGGCTGCGAAGAAGAAAACAATTGATAGTCGTGACCTTGCTGCCGTTGGAGTTTCAGCTGAATCTGCTTGGTCGTTAGTTGCCGATTCAGCACCCCGCCCACCTCGCGCAGCTGGCATAAAAGTTGTTGATGAAGGTAATGGCGGAAATGATTTAGCTAAATTCCTAGTAGAGAAGAAATTCATATGAGCCAAGTATTTATTCTCGGCGATTTCGCGGGCGATAAGTGCACCAAGACTACCGCTGAATTAGCTACTGCGGCAGCTCGCAGCGGCAGTGTTACAGCGATTGTTTTAGCAGCCCCTGGTGCTGGTGCAACTCTTGCAGCAACAGTTAAGCACGGGCCTATTGCTAACGTATTAGTAGTTGAATCTACTGATTTCGCGACACATGGTGTGGCAGCAGCAGCCGATGCGATTGCCCAAATCATTGCGCAGAAATCACCAAATGCACTTCTGATTGCATCTCATGCTTATGGCAAAGAGGTAGCAGGTCGCGTAGCGGTAGCAACTGAATCCGGAATCATTACTGATGCCGTTGATGTAGCCGCAGACCTAACTGCCACACAACTAGTTTTTGGTGGCTCAACAACTGTGCATTCCAAGGTATCTAACGGTGTCCCGATAATCACAGTGCGCCCAAACTCAATTGAAGCTGATCTCTCTGATTCAACACCTGCAGTTGAAAATCTTTCGCTCACAATTTCAGATGCAGCAAAGTTGGCAACTACAACTTCATCAACACCACCAGTTAAAGGTGGCCGACCAGAACTTACTGAAGCTCAAGTTGTTGTCTCCGGTGGTCGCGGTACAAATGGAGATTTTTCAGCAGTTGAAGGTTTTGCTGATTCACTTGGTGCTGCAGTTGGAGCGTCACGTGCCGCAACTGATGCTGGTTGGTATCCACACTCACATCAAGTTGGCCAGACTGGTAAGACAGTTAGCCCACAACTTTATGTTGCATGCGGAATTTCCGGTGCGATTCAACACCGTGCTGGCATGCAAACCAGCAAGACCATTGCCGTAGTGAATAAAGATCCTGAGGCACCAATCTTTGATTTGGCCGATTTCGGCGTAGTGGGCGACCTATTTGCGGTGCTGCCCCAAGCTACGCAAGGAGTTGTTGCGCAAAAGTCCTAGACTTACCAGCATGAATAGCGTCTATCTCGACCATGCGGCAACCACGCCGATTTTGGCTGATGCGCTGTCTGCATTTACTGAACAAGCTAGCAAGTTAGGTAATCCATCTAGTCTGCACACACAAGGTCGCGCTGCTCGCAAAGACTTAGAAGATGCCCGTGAATCAGTAGCTAAAGCCGCTGGCTGTCTTTCGAGCGAAATAATTTTTACCGCTTCCGGCACCGAAGCAAATAACATCGCACTAAAGGGGCTGTTCTGGTTGGGTCGCAAGAACGGTCGCAAAGTTTTGGTTATTTCGGCAATCGAGCATCATGCAATTTTAGATCCAGCGAAATGGTTAGATGAACATGAAGGCGCTGAAGTAATTGAATTGCCAGTAACTACCGCCGGCGTGGTTGATCTAGAATTCTTAAGTGAGTTAATTACTAACCGTGGCGATGAGATCGCAGTTATTTCGGTGATGCATTCCAATAATGAAACTGGAGTTCTGCAACCTATCACCGAAGTTGTAAAGCTGGCTGGCGACATTCCAGTGCATTCTGATGCGGTACAAAGTTTTGGCAAAGTTGCGTTGAACTACCAAGAGCTTGGTCTTTTTGCGATGACCCTTAGCGCACACAAAATTGGTGGCCCACTTGGTATCGGGGTTTTAATTTTGCGCAGAGCTGTTGAGATTCCGGCACTCTTGCATGGTGGTGGGCAAGAACGTGAAATTCGAAGTGGCACTTTGAACGCTCCAGCAATTGT
>CANLAY010000018.1 GCA_947488635.1 Candidatus Nanopelagicaceae bacterium | reverse complement strand
CACCTGGATCATTAGGCCCGGCCGTTAAAGTGTTATTCGGGCCTTTACGGTGAGAGATGCCAATTGGATGAATTGGCGGAATATAAAGAACGTCAAAACCCATATCTTTAACTGCTTTTAGCCGCTTTGCTGCTGTGCCAAAATTTCCACTGGCAAAAGTGCCATCCTTATTGATGCTGGCGCCTTCACTTCTCGGAAAGAATTCATACCAAGCGCCAACTAAAGCTCGTTCGCGTTCAACATAGACTGGAAATTGTGGCGAATTAGTTGTCACAGTGCGATATTGAGTAACTATGGCTGCTGCTATTTCAAAAGTGAAGTTACCAAGCTTTGGTAGCGCGATTAGCGCTTCATAGCGATCAGTACCGGGCTTTCGTTCAATGGCCGCTACGCGAGATAACTCTTTACCTTTGCTATCGCGAGTAACTATTTGAACTTGCGGATAGTCATGGCCTTCGCCGGCAACAGTTGCACTTACTAAAATTTCTTCATTAACAATTGCTTTAACAGGAACAAATTCTCCCCCAAAGTAAATTGTGGGGGAGAGATCAGTGATTGCGACGCGGCCGATCAACCCGAACCCTCGGTGTTGCCAGCTTCAGCTGCAGTCACATCATTAATCTGATACTTATCAATTGCTTCTTGAACAGTCTTAGCTTTGACCTCGCCAAGCTTTGCTAGTTGTTGCAAAGTTGCGACCACGATTGATTCGGCATCAACCTTAAAGTGACGACGAAGTGCGCCACGAGTATCTGATAAACCAAAGCCATCGGTACCAAGGGAAGAGAATTGACCCGGAACCCAAGGCGCAATTTGATCTTGAACTGCGCGCATGAAATCACTAACGGCAACTACTGGTCCTTCAGCATTTGCTAACTTCTTAGTTACATACGCTTGCTTGTTATCACTTGGGTGCAACAAGTTATGGCTGTCGGTTTCTAAACCATCGCGACGAAGTTCGTTCCAAGAGGTAACTGACCAAACTGAAGCTGCTACGCCCCAATCTTGCGCCAATAACTTCTGTGCTTTCAGTGCCCAGTTAACGCCAACACCAGAGGCCAAGAGCTGTGCTTTCTTCTTGGCTCGAATTTCAGCAGGTGAATAAAGGTAAAGACCCTTTAATAGCCCTTCAATATCAAGGTTTTCTGGCTCTGCTGGCTGCATATACGGCTCGTTATAAACGGTGAGGTAGTAATAAACGTTCTCACTATTCTCGCCATACATACGACGCAAACCATCTTTAACAATATGGCCAAGTTCGAATCCAAAAGCTGGGTCATAAGAAACGATGGCTGGGTTGGTCGAAGCCAATAGATGTGAATGACCATCTTCGTGTTGCAGACCTTCACCATTTAGCGTGGTGCGGCCAGCAGTTGCACCGACTACGAAACCGCGAACTAATTGATCAGCAGCTGCCCAGAAAGCATCGCCAGTACGTTGGAAGCCGAACATTGAATAGAAAATATAGATCGGAATCATTGGTTCATCATGGGTTGAGTAGGAAGATCCGACTGCTGTGAATGATGCAACCGAGCCAGCTTCATTAATGCCTTCGTGCAGAATCACACCTGAAGTGGATTCCTTATACGAAAGCATTAGCTCGCGGTCAACTGATAAGTACTTCTGACCATTTGGTGAATAGATCTTTAAAGTTGGGAACAATGAATCCATACCAAAGGTGCGTGCTTCATCAGGAATGATTGGTACTAAACGAGAACCTAGACCTGGATCCTTGATTAGATCTTTAAGCATACGAACAAATGCCATTGTGGTCGCGATTTCTTGCTGGCCAGAACCACGGCGAACTGACTCATATACTGAATCATCAGGTTGCGGCAATGGACGCGAAATCTTGCGACGTGATGGAATCGAACCACCAAGTGCGATACGACGTTCTTGCAGATACTTTGCTTCAGGTGAATCATCAGCTGGGCGATAGTACGGAGGCAATTTCGCATCTAGTTGAGCATCAGCAATTGGAATACCTAAACGATCGCGGAATTCGACAATGTCTTCCATCGACATCTTCTTCATCTGGTGCGTTGAGTTGCGACCTTCGAAGTGCGACCCAAGTGTCCAACCCTTTACGGTCTTAGCCAAAATAACAGTTGGTCGTCCATTTGGATTCATGGCTGCTGTGTAGGCGGCAAATAACTTGCGATAGTCGTGGCCACCGCGGCGTAAGCCCCAAATCTTCTCATCTGACCAGTCCGCAACCATGGCAGCAGTGCGTGGATCACGAGCAAAGAAGTTATCGCGTACGAATTTTCCACTCTCAGCTTTAAATGTTTGATAATCACCATCAAGAGTCTTGTTCATCAAATCAACAAGTGCGCCTTCGCGATCTTGGGCAAGCAGTGGATCCCATTCGCGACCCCAAACCACTTTGAGCACGTTCCAGCCGGCACCACGGAAAATAGATTCAAGTTCTTGAATAATTTTTCCGTTACCGCGAACTGGGCCATCTAGACGTTGCAAGTTACAGTTAACAACGAAAGTTAAGTTATCTAGATTCTCGCGAGTTGCTAAACCAATAGCACCTAAAGTATCAACTTCATCAACTTCGCCATCACCTAAGAAAGCCCACACATGTTGCTGGCTAGTGTCTTTAATTCCGCGATTATGTAAGTAACGATTAAATCGTGCTTGATAAATTGCATTAAGCGGACCAATACCCATTGACACAGTTGGGAACTGCCAGAAATCTGGCATCAAACGTGGATGTGGATATGAAGAAAGTCCACCACCTTTGTGTGAAAGCTCTTGGCGGAAACCATCTAGTTGATCTTCGCTAAAACGTCCTTCTAGAAATGCGCGGGCATACATTCCGGGGCTGGCATGTCCTTGGAAGAAAATCTGATCGCCGCCACCTGGATGATCTTGACCGCGGAAGAAGTGGTTGAAACCAACTTCATAAAGCGAAGCCGAAGATGCATAAGTTGAAATGTGACCGCCAACGCCAACGCCTGGGCGCTGCGCACGGTGCACCAACATTGCCGCATTCCACCGGTTGTATTGTCGAATCCGACGTTCGATTGCTTCATCGCCAGGAAAAGCTGGCTCGCTATCAGAGGGAATACTGTTGATGTAATCAGTTGCGCGCAATCCTGCGATCCCAATGTTCTTCTCTTGTGCACGCTTTAGTAGCGAGAGCATTAAGTAACGAGCACGAACTGGGCCGGCATTAGCAAGAGCGGCATCAAAGGATGCTTTCCATTCGGCAGTTTCCGAAGGGTCGATATCGACTAGTTGGTCGACGATCTGATCTGGCGTCTCAAACGTTTCGCTCATGGCCCTATTCTCGCGGTTACTGCCCAGTTGTGTGAAATTGAGAGTGGTTAGGTCTTGCTAAGTGAGCACTTTTTGGGTGGACTTAGCCAGTGGCCATGCGTATGGGCTTTGCCAAAGGCGATTTGATCTTGGAAATCGGCTATGCCGCCGACTCTGATGATTCCTTGCGCGCAAAGATTAAGGGAATTACGGATACTGAGTTTATTCAGGGTGATCCGACCGAAGTCATAGATGGCGTAATCATCTGGTGGCGTGATGGCGATGGCGATTTAATCGATGAACTAATGGATGCCCTTACCTTTCTATCTGAAACCGGTCCGATCTGGGTGATGACCCCGAAGATGGGCCGCGCAAATTATGTTGAAGCAAGTGAAATCCAAGATGCCGCCCCAACTGCTGGGCTAAGTGTTACCTCATCAATTGCCGTAGCTACGGATTGGACTGCCACTCGTCTAGTGGCACGTAAAGCTGGCAAACGATAGATTTCGCGTCATGACTACAACACTAGTAATTGGCCAACCCGCCCCTGATTTTGAATTAGTAAATCACCATGGCGAAAAAGTTACCCTCTCATCATTTCAAGGAAAGCAAAACGTTGTTTTAGTTTTCTATCCATTTGCATTCTCTGGCACCTGCACCGGCGAACTTTGCGCATTACGCGATGACATTTCTGCATTCCAAAATGATGATGTGCAAGTACTTGGTATCGCATGCGATCCAATGTATTCAGCGCGCGCATTTGCCGAAGCCGAAGGTTACACATTTCCAATCCTGGCTGACTTCTGGCCACATGGTGAAGTTTCAAAGCGATATGGTGTTTTCTTTGAAGAACGCGGATTCTCAACTCGCGGCACATTCATCATCGACAAGGCAGGAATTCTGCGTTGGCAGGTCGTAAATGGCCCAGGTGAAGCGCGTAATGCAGCCGATTACAAGGCGGCGTTAGCAAGCCTATAGTTAGGTTAGACTTACGCTTCTGGCTTCGGCTAGAAAAGTAAGTTCCGGGTGCTTAGCTCAGTGGTAGAGCGTCTCGTTTACACCGAGAATGTCGGGGGTTCGAAACCCTCAGCGCCCACCAGTTCCACTTCATAAAACTACATATCTAATCTAAGTCAGCTTTCAAATTTAATTCGAAAGCGCAAATAGGGAGGGCGTTATGAAAGCTAGCCCGAGCGATCAACGACAGATTTTAGATATCCAACGCCACGATTTAGCTTTAACTGCGCTAGCGCACAAACTTGCCACACTTCCTGAGATTGCATCCCTTAACGCTGCAACCGTTAAATCAAATAACACTCGTGATTTACGTATCGGTGCTGAAACTGAGTTAAGTGATGTAACTCGCGAATTAAAGCGCGCCGAAGGCGATGTTGAACAAGTTGTAACTAGGTTACAAAAAGATGAGGCGCGCCTTAATTCTGGCACCGGTGCACCTAAAGAACTTGAATCCCTGCAGCACGAAGTAGTTTCACTAAATGCCCGTCGTGCCGAACTAGAAGAAGTAGAACTCGAAGTTATGTTGCGCGTTGATGGCATCAAATCTCGAATCGATGAATTAAAAGCACTAGAAGCAACACTTGCTACTGAAATTGCCGAACTAACTGATCGCAAGAATGTGGCATCCCTTGCCCTGGAATCTGAAAGCGCTCAACTGCTAACTGAACGCGCAGCAACTGTTACTTCAGTTGATAAAGCAATTTATGACCTATACGAAAAGATTCGAAGTGGCGGCGGCGCTGGTGCCGCGGCACTACTCGGCGGACAATGCCTTGGTTGCAACTTGAGCATTAATTCAGTTGACCTAAAGCGCATGCTCGATTCAGCTGAAGATGAAGTAATTCGCTGCGAAGAATGTCGCTGCATCTTGGTGCGCGGGGTTTAAGTAAATGGCTCGTCACTTTAAATTAACTGCCGATGGTGGCTCACGCGGTAATCCTGGCCCGGCTGGTTTCGGCGCGGTGGTCTCTGAAAATGGACAAATAATTGCCGAGATCTACGAGTTCATTGGAACGGCTACAAATAACGTTGCCGAATATGGCGGTTTAATTGCTGGCCTTAAGGCCATTCATGATTTAGATGACCAAGCCACAGTTGATGTGTGCATGGATAGCAAATTAGTTGTTGAACAGATGTCTGGCCGTTGGCAGATTAAGCATGCCGATATGCGCAAACTTGCCCAGAGTGCCCGCGAAGCGCATTCACCATCACTGGTTAACTACACCTGGATCCCGCGTGATGAAAACTCACATGCTGATCGCCTCGCAAATAAGGCCCTGGATGCCCAAAGCGGTGGTCACGATAAAAGTGAACCAATTGCACCCAGGCAATTAAATTATTTAACTGAACGTTTAAAAAGTGCTGAAAAACCAACTGTTCTGCACCTAATTCGCCATGGCGAAACTGTTTTAACTCCTACTCGTAAATTCTCTGGGGTTGGTCCGTTAAACCCAGTGTTAACCGATACTGGTCGCGCTCAAGCAAGCGCCGTTGCGCAAGCTGCTGCAAAGCTAGGCGCTGAAGTTTTAATTGCGTCTCCACTTAATCGAACTAAAGAGACTGCCAAAATCATTTCTGATGCGACTGGTTTAACAATTAATTTCGATGAGATCTGGTTCGAAATGGATTTCGGCTACTGGGATGGTCTTTCAGTTGAAGAAGTAAAAGCGCAATACCCCGCAGATTACGAGAAGTGGTTAACCGATTTAAGTTTTAAGCCAGCTGGTGGTGAATCATGGGAAGAAATCACAGCTCGTGTGGAAGCTGCCCTTTCAAAAATACTTTCAGAATACCCAGGACAAACTGTTGCAGTAATAACACATAACTGTGTGATTAAAACAGCCGTTGCCATCTGTCTAGGTGCACCAATCGAATCAGTTTTCCATATGGATATTGGCCCATGTTCAATCAATACTTTACTAATGTGGCCATCTGATGGACTTCGCGCAATTCGCGGAGTAAATCAACAATCGAATTAGGACTTATCTCAGTTGTAACGCTACCTATACCCCTGATGCATGACCTTCACAACGAGGATCTGATCCGAATGCATGAGTGCCGTTGGCCAAAACTTCCATGAGTTGCGCTGAAGAACCATGCCCCCATGGCGAAAGAGCTACTACCTGGTGACCTTTAGCTTTTAGCTCTTCAAATACGCTGGCTGGTACACGTTCTTCAATCTCCAGAACGCCAAGGCCTGACTCTTCGGCAGAATTAAGTCCGGGTGCGTTGAGATGCTGCCAACGCGGCGCCTCGATCGCTTCTTGCACATTGAGTTTTAGGTCAATCACATTTGTGAGTAACTGTAGATTGGTTTGAACCTGAATATTGGCACCAGGAGTTCCGCCCACCAGATACAAAGAGCCATCGGAGTGCACCGCGGTAAATGCATTGAGAGTATGTGCAGGTCGCTTTCCGGGTGCGATCACATTTGGCGAAGTCGGATCTAACGAGAATCCAGTCAAACGGTTGTTTAATAAAATACCAGTTTCCGGAATTACCCAAGAGCTGCCAAAGCCATGGAATACCGATTGAATCCAGGAAACAGCATTACCTTCAGAATCTGAAACTAAAAAGTAAGTTGTATCGCTTCCCTCATTTATTGGCGCAATATCCATACCAGCAGCTGCCATTGAGATAGCACTTACGCGCTGATCAATGTGACTCTTGGAAAGAATTCTTTCAGTATTAACCTCGACGAATTCTGGGTCACCGAGAATCTCATTTCGGTCAGCAAAGCCGACTTTCTTAGATTCAACTCCAATGTGAATTCGGTCAGATTCGGATAGTGAAGCAAAATCAAATCGCTCATTAATCAAAAGCTCTTCCATCAAAATCATTCCTTGAGTTGGTGGAGGCTGTCCGTAAATAGTGATGTCACGATATTTAACCGAGAGTGGATCTAATACTCGAGTGGTGTGCGCTTTCAGATCTTCGGCGCTAAACCAGCCCGCTGAACCCTTTACAAGTTGCGCGGCGATTCGACCTTCGTAGAAAGCAGAGCGACCGCCGGCTGCGATTTCCTTGAGTGAACGAGCCAAATCCTTTTGAATAACTACATCACCAATTTTTACGGTGACATCAATTCCCATATCACCAAACACTTGAGTATCAGGAGTAGTTGCCAGATGCGCTTTGATTCTATTAACAAAACCTGCATTTGCTGGAAATCCGTTTTCAGCATAATCGATTGCCTGCGCTAAGAGCTGTTCGAAGGGCAGCTTTCCGTAACGCTTATGAGCTTCAAACCAGGTAGAAACTAGCCCTGGAACGGTTCCAGATTTATATCCGTGCAGTGGAATTCCACCCTGATAGTTTTCTAGGGTCGCGGCATGTGAACCTTCGCCACTACCGTTAAAAGCGAGATTACTTTTGGTGGCACTGTGATGAGTAACGAGAAAAGCATCTCCACCCAAGTGCGATGCTCCAGGTTCGACAACACAGATGACCGCACTTAGCGCAATCGCAGCATCGATAAAGGAGCCACCATCTTTAAGGATTGAGATCGCGGCACTTACTGCTAATGGCTGACTAGCAGCGGCTCCACCGTTACGAGCATAGACAACACTTCGCCCGGTCTGCATGTTTAGTTACCCGGGCTCACAGTCGACATATTGAAATCTTTAATGACCAAAGGTGGCATAGACATACTTGTCATATCTCCAGCCCATTCGCGTGGTTGCGTCCATTGGCTAGTACCTGCATGAGCGATACGCGATAGAGCGCTAACTGGAGAATCATTCCAGCGGAAGTTATTGGTTGCTCCTACAACTTCGCCACCCTTAACGTGATAAACACCGTCGCGAGTTAATCCAGTTAGAAGTAGTGAGTTTGGATCAACCATGCGGATATACCAAAGCGTTGTCAGTAGAAGTCCGTTATCTACTTTCTTGACCATATCTTCAAGTGAACCACTTGCCCCATCAACGCTCATAACTAGATTTTCACCGAGTGGAGTGAAATCTAAATTAGTGAGCTGCGCAGATGCTCGAGTCTGAATCAAGGATTGCAGCACGCCATCTTTGAGCCAATCCACGCGCTTAATGCTTTGTCCATTGTCAAAGACAGATGAGAACGGTGAACTAACAGCCGTTGCTACAAAGTTTAAAAACGGTAGCGCTTTAAAGTCTGGATCACTAAAGAACTGCAGCGAAACATTTGCGAGTTTTTCGCCAATGCGAGTTCCGCCACCCTTTTTTGAAAAGACAGATTGACCTTCGTGAGCATCGCGAGCAGTTGATACCCACATCATGTAGGTGAAAATATCGGCGACTGAACCTGATGGAAAAATGGTGTCATATTTTCCAGCTGGCAGATCAACTTTGGTTCCTTGCCAATTTAAACGCTGTCTAATTTGAGCATCAATATCGGCAACAGATACATCAGTGAAGTCATGAGTTTCGACGCCTGCCCAAGTTGAGCGAGTGCGATCGTGAGACTTTCCGGTCATTTCTACGCGGCCAACTGGCGAATCTTTACGTAGACGCAAGCCACCCTTTGAGCCAACCCAAGTTGTTTCATTTGTGTGCTCGGAATAACCGAATAGTTCGATCTTGTCAGCTACAGAGCGCGAGAACATATCGCCCAGGGCTGGTGCAAATTTTGTAAATACTTCAGGCCCAGTTGGCACATGATCTGCTGACCAATTGCCAATCGAAACATTTGTAGCAAGCGGGGCATAATCATCGGCCGGACCCGCGGATTTGGCTGTAGAAATTGCTGCTTCCAAAAGTGCAGGAACATCGGCAAGAGAGACATCGGTGCGGGTTACTCCACCAGAGGCCATGCCACCGTCAACGGATACAAATGCAATTACAGTAACGCTGCGCTCTTGAATCACGCCGTTAGTGGTTAGCGTGCTGCCAGCCCAACGAAGGTTTGCTTGTGTTTTATCGCGCACAACAACGATGCAGTCATCGCAAGTCGCAGTCGAAGTAATCTTTTCAATTAGATCTTGAGCTGAAATCATTTTCCGGCCTCCGCAACAGTATTTAGAATATTTACCTTGTCAAAGATCGCCGCTGGGCAACCATGACTTACCGCTGCAATCTGACCGGGTTGCGCTTTACCGCAGTTAAATGCGCCACCTAGAACATAAGTTGATGGACCGCCAACGACCTTCATGGAACCCCAGAAATCAGTAGTAGTTGCTTGGTAAGCAACATCCTTTAATTGACCAACAATCTTGCCGTTCTTAACGCGGTGGAACTGTTGCCCAGTAAATTGGAAGTTATAACGCTGCATATCAATTGACCAAGATTTATCACCCTTAATGATGATTCCATCTTCCATTGATGAAACCATTTCGTCATACGTTGGACCACTTGGATTTGGTTGCAGTGAAACGTTTGGCATGCGCTGAATTGGCACGTGAGCTGGCGAATCAGCGAAAGCGCAGCCATTGCTGCGATCGCGGTTAACTCGGGCCGCAATGCGACGATCTAGTTGATAACCAACCAGAAGGCCATCTTTAATGATGTCCCATCGTTGCGCCGCAACACCTTCATCGTCGAATCCGACGGTACTTAGACCGTGCGCAGTGCTGCGATCTCCAGTTACATTCATCAACTTTGAGCCGTATTGCAGTTTATTCAACTTATCAGGCGTAGCAAAAGAAGTTCCGGCGTAATTAGCTTCATAACCAATTGCGCGATCTAACTCAGTTGCGTGGCCAATTGACTCATGAATAGTTAGCCACAAGTTCGATGGATGAACTAATACGTCATAGCGACCGGGTTCAACAGAAGGTGCGGCAACCTTTTCGGCTAAGAGAGTTGGAAGTTCGGCAATTTCTGAATCCCAATCCCAATTCTTATTTCCCATCCATTCCCAACCAAAGCCAGCAGGTTGAGCCAATGTGCGCATAGATTCAAAGCCGTGTTCGCCGATTGAGATAGCTTCAATTTGAGATTGGATGCGAACGCGCTGCTGCGTAGTGCTCGTGCCATGAGAATCTGCATAATGCTTTTGCTCTTTGACATACATGGTCTGAGCAGAAGTGTGATTAACACTGGAACTCTTGAGCAAACGATTACTCAAATCAGCAAGTCGATCTTTCTTTTCGGAATCAGAAACTTCAAATGGGTCGATTTCATAATCAGATACCCAAGTTTGATTTGCATAAACTGGTTCAGTTACGAGTGATACCAATTCAGTCGAGAGCGGCTTAGAAGTTTTTGCCATTGCCACTGCGGTAAGAGCCAGTTTCTTAGCAACCTCAACAGAGATCTCAGGAGAAGAAGCAAAGCCCCATGCACCGTTGACGATTACGCGGACACCAACACCAGCGATCGTTTCATCGCTTTGGGTTTCGGGGCGAGCATCACGCAACGAGAGCACACCGCTGCGAGTGCGTTCTATTCGCACATCTACGTGAGAAGCACCAGCACTTGTAGCTGCGCCAAGCGCTGCATCTGAGACTTTCTCGAGTGGTAAAGCCAGGAAATCGGCATCAACTGTCGTAATCATGGTTTTACCCTAAAGGAACTCATTACATCTGGCTACTTATGTCGCGTATCCTTTGCCCTAGAAGAGTCGCCCGGATCACCGCGTTACGCAAGTACCGAGGAAAGTCCGGACTCCATAGAGCAAAGTGGTGGCTAACAGCCACCCGGAGCAATCCGCGGGATAAGTGCAACAGAAAGTAAACCGCCAATAGCAATATTGGTAAGGATGAAACGGTGGTGTAAGAGACCACCAGCAATTGCAGTGATGCAGTTGGCTATGTAAACCCCACTTGGAGCAAGACTAAACAGATAGCGCTTAGAACGGCTCGTTCAAGTTATCGGGTAGGTCGCTTGATTCTGCAAGCAATTGCAGAACTAGATGGATGGTGATCCCTCGCAAGAGGACAGAATCCGGCTTACAGGGCGACTCTTCTTTTTAGTTACTCTGTATCGTAAAAATCTCTTGTGTAGAGGTATTTAACCTGCGAACATTAATGTTATGAAGTTGCACCAGCATTCCGAGTGCTACGAATCTACTTCTCGCTCTCTTCAAGTTGGCATCGAAGCAGGTCATCGCTGGCTCGGCAGCGGAAAT
>CANLAY010000017.1 GCA_947488635.1 Candidatus Nanopelagicaceae bacterium | reverse complement strand
GATGTTGCGGCAACTGAATTCCACGAGAACGGTCAATACAAGTTCGAAGGTTCACTTCGCTCTTCAGGTGAAATGATCGCTTATTACACCGATCTCGTTAACTCATACCCAATCGTTTCAATCGAAGACCCACTAAATGAAGAAGATTGGGCTGGTTGGGCCGAGATGACAAGCGTGCTTGGTTCACGTATTCAAATCGTGGGCGATGACCTATTTGTTACTAACCCAGAGCGCTTAGCTAAGGGAATCGCAACTAATACTGCGAACGCGCTGCTAGTTAAGGTAAACCAAATCGGCACACTAACTGAAACTCTTGATGCAGTTTCAATGGCGCAACATGCTAATTACCGCAGCATGTTGTCACACCGTTCAGGTGAAACCGAAGACACCACAATTGCTGATTTAGCTGTTGCAACTAACTGTGGCCAGATCAAGACTGGTGCACCAGCTCGTACTGAGCGCGTAGCTAAGTACAACCAATTGCTACGTATCGAAGAAGAACTTGCAAGTGGTGCAAAGTATGCAGGCCGTGGTGCATTCCCACGCTTTAAGGCATAAGCGAACTTAACTCATGGCCCGTCGTCGTTTAAACTTTAATCGTCGACGCAATACCAATAGTCGTGCACTGGTGTTGGGCTTCTTTCTTTTCTTTTTAGCTCTGGCCATCGCACCGCCTGTACAACATTATTTTGCACAGCGCGCTGAAATCAGTGCGGTAAAAGCCCAAATCAAAGCCGGCGATACCGCAGTCGCTGAAGCTCGCAAAGAACTCGAACTTTGGCGCGACCCCGAATATGTGAAATCTCAAGCACGTGCGCGCCTGCACTTTGTTTTGCCGGGTGAGCGTCAATACATAGTTACTGATGCAACTGCCCAAGCCGAAGAAAATAAGACTGATGTGGCAAACAACATCCCAGTTGGCTTGCCTTGGTATAACCGATTAATTATTTCAATCACTGAAACTGGCGCTAATTAATGTCCGAACGCGATGTATCGCAAGAAGATTTAGATTGCATCGAAGCCCAGTTGGGCCGTACTCCACGCGATATTCATGCCGTTGGCTACCGCTGCCCATGCGGAAAACCAGCAGTAGTTGAAACCCCACCACGCTTAGGCGATGGCACCCCATTTCCAACTTATTTTTACGCCACTTGCCCAAGATTAACTGGTGCGATCTCAACCCTTGAATCTACTGGCTTAATGGGCGATATGAATGAGCGATTAGCAACCGATGCTGAGTTAGCTGGCGCATATGCAGCCGCCCACGAAGATTACTTAGCGGCGCGTGCAGCTCTAAAGATGGATGTGCCAGAAGTTGAAGGCATTAGCGCTGGCGGCATGCCAGATCGGGTTAAGTGCCTTCACTCATTAGTTGCACATTCGCTTTGCGCTGGCCCAGATGTGAATCCATTAGGCGACGAAGCGTTAGCAAAATTGCCGAAGTGGTGGAAAGATCAACCTTGTAGCAACATCGAAAATGTAAAGGCTAACTAATGCGCGTAGGTGTAGTTGATTGCGGTACTAATTCAATTCGGTTATTAATTGCCGACATAGATGGTGGTAATTTCCGCGAAGTAACTCGCCAGATGCAGGTTGTGCGTCTTGGGCAAGGCGTTGATGAAACTAATCAATTCCACCCTGATGCCATCTCGCGCACCTTCGCAGCCGTTGATCTATACGCAGCTGAACTTGCCCGACGTGGCGTTGAAAAGCTACGTTTCTGCGCAACCAGCGCTACCCGAGATGCGCTTAACCGAAATGTATTTGTCGATGGCGTTAAAGAACGCTTAGGCATTGAACCAGAAGTAATTTCAGGTGATGAAGAAGCTCGCCTTTCATTTGCTGGCGCAACTCGCGAATTTAGCCGCGCAGATGGTCCCTTCTTAGTTGTTGATATCGGTGGCGGTTCAACTGAGTTTGTTTTAGGTACCAATTCGGTCGAGAGTGCGATTAGTGTAAATATTGGCTGCGTTCGGATGACGGAGCGCCATTTCCGCAATGACCCGCCTAGCGCAGATGAAATAGCGATTGCTCGCCGTGATATCCAGAACGCAATAGATATTGCCTATGCCAGCGTAGATATTAAAGGGGCTAAGACATTAGTTTGTGTAGCTGGCACCGCAACCACAGTTGCCGCCGCAGCGCTTAACTTGCCGGAATACGATCGTCATGCAATTCATTTATCTCGCATCTCTGCTGATCAAGTACATGCTGTTAGTAACAAGTTTTTAAGCATGACTCGCGAAGAACGTGCCGCTCTTGGTTATATGCATCCAGGTCGCGTTGATGTAATTGGGGCTGGCTCGCTAGTTCTCTCTGAAATCATGAAAGCAACTGGCGCTAAAGAATTCGTGGCATCTGAAAACGATATTCTCGACGGAATGGCATGGTCGCTTGCCAAGTAAGAAATTAGCGCAAAGCATAAAAGCTTTGCCACTGCTCGAAAAGAAAATTATCGCTTGTCGCGATTGCCCACGACTCGTTGATTGGCGTGAAGAAGTTGCAGTTGTTAAACGTAAGGCCTACCAAGATGAAAAGTACTGGGGCAAAGCTGTGCCAGGATTTGGTTCGACAAAACCAAAGTTAATAATTGTTGGTTTAGCACCTGGTGCGCACGGCGCTAATCGCACGGGTCGCATCTTCACTGGTGATCCATCTGGTGATTGGCTCTACGGTTCATTGCATCGTTTAGGTATTGCCAAAATTGCAACCAGTACTTCACGCCACGATGGCCAAGAACTTCGTGAAACTAGAATTTCAATGGCTGTGCGTTGCGCACCTCCCGATAACAAACCAACCACCGAAGAACGTGATCAATGTTCGCCATGGTTTCTGCGTGAGTTAGAACTTTCACTTCCGACTACAAGAGCATTTGTGGCTCTGGGAAACTTTGCCTGGGTCGCTCTTTTTTCAGCCCTGGCCGAATTAGGCCACCCGGTTAGGAGAACCAAGTTTGGCCATGGGGCAGAGGTTAAATATGAGCACAACGGTGTGAAGTACCTAATAATGGCTAGTTTTCATCCCAGCCAGCAGAACACTTTCACTGGAAAGCTGACCAAACCAATGTTGGATTCAGTGCTCAAAAAAGCGGGTAGATTTGCCCACGTTATTCGTTAGTTTTTGCTGACGATAAAGATTTATCGCGTGGCCCCGATAGCCCAATGGCAGAGGCAGAGGACTTAAAATCCTCCCAGTGTGGGTTCGACCCCCACTCGGGGCACCAGATTTACGCTCAAGTGTTGAGTATTGGTGCTTAGAGTTTCCCGAGCGTTTTTGGTTTTCGCCAATTTCAGTTCACTTGAAATAACTTCTCGCGTAACATTGTTCCCACTAGGGCTGGGGATTCCAGCTCTTTTCGCACTAGAGAGTGAGTACAAAAGTATGCGTAGTTCAAACCCTGTTCTTGGACGGGCGTTTAATAATCGTGGTTATGCCTCCATGGGTAATACCTCCACGGCTACCACACCAGAGAGTTTAGAAAACCTCTATAACGCACCCGCTGCATCTCCACTTCAAACAGGTCGCATGACTATTGAAGATGTTGTTGCACGCACTTCAATTTTATTCGGCATCTTGGTTGTTGTCGGCGCCATCTCATGGACTGCAAACTTCGGTTTGAGCGCACTAATGGTGGGCTTCCTTGGCGGATTTGTTTTGGCAATGGTTAATACCTTCAGCCAGAAGATTCGCCCATCTTTAATTATGGCTTATGCCGCATTTCAAGGCTTAGCACTTGGAACGCTTAGCCGTGTTTTCAATGAAGTTTATCCTGGCATCGTTAGCCAAGCAGTAATCGGAACACTCTGCGCGTTCGCCGGAATGTTGTTCGCTTATAGCAATGGAAAAATTCGCGTAACTCCAAAATTCACTCGCGTGATTTTAGGTGCAGCAATTGGTTACTTAGCTCTTGGTTTAATAAGTATGATCATGTCATTTACTGGAAATTCAGGCGGCCTATATGGCGTAACTGGATTTGGTCCATTGCTAGCAGTTGCTGGTGTTGGTCTAGCAAGCTTCTTCTTGGTTCTTGATTTCGATCAAATCCAAAAGGGAATTGCAGCTGGCGCACCACAAGAAGAATCTTGGCGTGCCGGGTTTGGTCTAATGGTTACGATCGTTTGGCTATACCTTGAAATACTTCGCTTGATCTCAATCTTGCGTGGCGATGACTAATTAATTATCGTTAAGTGAAATGGTCGGCTCATGTGAGCCGGCCATTTTTCTTGTCTCAGTTAAGCGTGCACCCAAGATTAGAACGAGCGAGAAGATCACAGCGGTTGCAGCAAATGCCACTCGGAATGAATAAAGGTCAGAAATTGCGCCCACCACGATTGGGCCAACGATCATGCCGGCATCGCCTGCCATCTGGAAAATGCCAATTACGCGACCACCTTTGCCCTTAATAACATCGCCAATAATGGCGCCAGGTGCTGTTGATAGATAAGCGCCACCTACGCCAAGAATGGCCATAGATATTAAGAACATCCAGATATTGAATGAAAAAGTTAAACCAATTATTCCAGCCATAAAAATTGAGCCACCCAGCAGAATTACATATTTTCTACCTTTTATGTCAGATGCTTTGCCAGATTTAAAGAGAAAGAGCCCTTGAACCAGTGCCCCAATTGCAAAACCAATACCCACAACGGCTGCAGTCGAATTCAAACTTTCAGTTACAAATAACGGCAAGATCGAAGAACGCATTCCGAAAAATGCCCAACCGATGATAAATGAAAGTGCCAATGCAATTCGATATGCCGGAATTTGGAATGCTTCCTTAAAAGTAATTGGTTCTTGAGCTTTAACTTTGTCACCACTTTTCGTAGCTTCAGCGCGACCTAAGTAGATGTATCCGATTACACCGGCGATGGCCAACATAAATGCATATGCAAAAAATGGCGCACGTAGTGAAATAGTTGCTAGTGCGCCACCGATAGCAGGCCCAGAAATTCCACCTACTAGGAATGAACCTTGGAAAGCTGAAAGTGCTCGAGCACGATGCGCATCATCGGTAGCACGAAAAATAAGTGAACTCGATGCAACTGAGAACATTGAGGAACCTAAGCCGCCGGCAGCGCGAAATGTTAAGAGTTGCGGATAGTTCTGTGCTAAACCAGCGAGCACGGTAAAGAATGAAACCATCAATACCCCGAAGCTATAGATGTTGCGCTCACCAAAGCGGTCAACTAAGCGACCTGAAACCATGCCTGAAGAAAATCGGGCAAAAGCAAAAGCTGAAACAACTAAGCCAACTGCGGTGTTATTTACTCCAAATGATCTTACGAATACTGGGATAGCCGGAAAGATGATGCCAAAGCCCAACGCCACAAAAAATGAGGCGATGATGACAACTTGGACTTCACGGGAAAAGCCAGAGAGCGCTGATTTTAGGCTTTTAACCAAGTGATTCGCCAGCTGCCTCTTCTTTAGCTTCTCTAAATTCCATGGTTGTCCGTAGCGGAACTTCACGTAATTTAAAGGCACAGAAGATTCCGATTGCAATTATTGGTGCTGCAACAACGAAAACCACATGAAAACTATTTACGAAAGATTGCAGAACAGTTTGTTGAATCAATGGCGGCAGATCAGCCAAGATCGAAGTGTTATTGGTGACGCCCTCTAATTTAGTCGCATCAAAGCCAGCAACTGCAGCTGGATTACTCGCACCGAGAGCTGCAAAATCTTTAACTAAGTAATGACCTAATCGGTTTGTCAGAATGGTACCGAATATTGCTGTCCCAAAAACACTACCAAGTGATCTAAAGAAGGTATTAGATGTCGTAGCGACGCCAAGTTCTTTGAAATCAATTGAATTTTGAAGTGCAATAACCATGGTTTGCATTGATAGACCTAAGCCCATGCCCACCATGGCAGCGAAGATAGCTACTTGCCAATATGGAGTATCGATACCAAGAGTTGTCATTAGCGCTAAACCAGTTGTCATGATTATGGTTCCGGCAATTGGGAACTTCTTATATTTACCAGTCTTGGTGATTGCTTTACCGCTAAAGATTGAAGTGACAACAATGCCCAACATCAATGGAATTAACTTTAAGCCAGCTGATGAGGGACTTTCGCCTTGAACAACTTGCCAATATAGAGGCAACATAATGATTGCGCCGAACATGCCCGCACCGACAATGAAACCTAAAATAGAAGTTACGTTAAAAGTGTGATTCTTAAAGAGGCTTAGCGGCAAAATTGGTTCAACTGCTTGAGATTCCCAGCGTAGAAATAGCAGTGTCAGAATAAATCCAGAAGTTAAAGTGATAATGGTCCTTGGATCTGACCAGCCATCTTGAGGGCCATAGATCGAAACCGCGAGCAGCGTCGCAGAAACCGCTAAGACCATTAGAACTGAACCTATGTAATCGATCTTATGCTCTCGACGTACTTTTGGAATATGTAAAACAGCCGAAGTAATAATCATGGCTGCAATGCCAAACGGAAGATTGATATAGAAAATCCAACGCCACCCAGCAATACCTAAGATTTGATCTTGATCAGAGAAAAAGCCGCCGAGTAGTGGGCCGGCAACTGAAGACAGGCCCCAGACTGCACCAAAATATCCTTGATAGCGACCGCGTTCGCGTGGTGGAACTATGTCGCCAATAATTACGAATGTAAGTGCCATTAAGCCACCGCCGCCAAGTCCCTGCAGGGCACGGGTAGCAATTAATTGCTCCATATTGGTTGAAGCGCCAGCTAAGAATGAACCCAATAGAAAGGTAACGATTGCGAATTGGAAAACAATTCGGCGGCCATATAAATCTGAAATTTTTCCGTAGAGCGGGGTAGAAGCTGTCGAAGTTAGCAAGTAAGCAGTAACAACCCAGGTGTAATGCTCAAGACCATCAAACTCTTCAACGATACTTTTTAAAGCGGCTGAAACAATTGTTTGATCTAACGCTGCGAGCAACATTCCAGTCATCAAGCCAGAAAGAATGATCATTATTTCTTTATGGGTATGAACTTTTCCTTGCTGACTTTCGGACATGTTTGCCTTTCCAGCATAATTTATTTGATTGAATCAAATTCGATTCTTGGCTTCAAAGTCGTTTACGGGGTAAGTTTAGCCCGTGAAATCAGTTATCGCGGAAAATCTCGTAAAGACTTATCGCAAAGGCGAGGTCAAAGCTCTTGATGGGTTATCGCTAGATGTCGAAGAAGGCACTGTGTTAAGTGTTTTGGGCCCTAATGGTGCTGGCAAAACGACCACTGTGCGCATACTTGCCACACTTTTGTCACCTGATTCAGGTCATGCCACAGTAGGTGGAATTGATGTAGTAAAGCATCCCGATAAAGTGCGCGAAATCATAGGTTTATCTGGTCAATATGCAGCCGTCGATGAGACTTTAACTGGCTGGGATAACTTAGTGATGTTCGGCCGTTTGTATCACTTAGGCAAGAAAGCATCGATCGCCCGTGCTGAAGAATTACTAGAGCGCTTCTCATTAACTGATAGTGCTAAGCGCCCGATTAAAACTTACTCTGGTGGAATGCGTCGCCGACTCGATTTAGCGGCCGCAATTATTGTTAAACCAAAAATTCTCTTTCTTGATGAGCCAACCACTGGGCTAGATCCACGTGGACGCCAAGAAATGTGGGGCGTAATCAATGAGTTAGTTGAAAGTGGTGTGACGTTATTGCTTACGACTCAATATCTTGAAGAAGCTGATCACTTAGCGGACGAGATTGTTGTTATTGATCACGGCAAAGTAATTGCGCGCGGAACATCTGATGCGCTGAAGAAAGATGTCGGCGGTGAACGACTCGAAGTAATCGTCGAAGCCGACCAACTTAAGTTAGCCGCTGAAATCATTACTCGCATCAGCGGTGTTGCGGCCCATATTGATGAAGGAATGCGCTCAGTTTCATCGCCTGTGAAAAATGGCACCCAGTCATTACTAGAAGCACTACGTGAATTTGATAGCGCTAAATTACATCCACTCGACATTGGGCTAAAGCGCCCATCTCTTGACGATGTCTTCTTAGCTTTAACTGGTCATGCTGCGGAGGAAACGAAATGAACGCCATAACTGATGCCCTCATAATTACTAAGCGCCAATTACTACAATTGTCACGAGTGCCTGAAGTCTTAATCTTCTCGACGCTTCAGCCGGTTATGTTCGTACTGTTGTTTAGGTATGTATTCGGGGGCTCGATTTCAACCGATTCACCAGGCGGTTACGTGCAACTCTTGATGCCTGGCATCTTCGTGCAAACTGTGGCTTTCACCTTGGCCGGAACTGCCTCTGGCTTAGCTGAAGATATGGGAAAAGGTTTAATTGATCGTTTTAGATCGCTACCAATTTCACGTTCAGCAGTTGTTGTTGGCCGCACCTTAGGAGATTCGCTACTAAATATCTTGGTTCTAATTGTGATGGGTATAGCTGGTTATGTAGTTGGTTGGCGCCCAACCGGCGGCCTCTTAAATACCGCTCTCGCATTTCTATTCCTACTGGCTTTTGGTTACGCGCTTTCATGGACTGGAATTTATGCCGGCTTAGCCGCCCGTGATGCCCGAGTAGTTCAGAACATCAGCTTCTTTATTACTTTCCCGCTTACATTCCTTTCAAACGCATTTGCACCTACTACTGGAATGCCAAGAGCGCTGCAGTATTTTGCCGAGTGGAATCCAGTTTCAACGATGGTTGCTGCTTGTCGCGAATTGTTTGGTCTCGAGAATCAATTTGGCGCCACAGCGGGGTCATTCCCATCTGAGTACCCATTGATTACTTCGATCTTCTATATGTTATTGATTATGGCGATCTTTGTGCCGTTAAGTGTTCGCAAATACGCGAATAAAGCAAAGTAAAAATTAGGCGAAGAACTCAGCGCCTAGAATCTCGACCGAAATACTCTTGCCATTAGGCAAGGTGTATGAAACTTTGTCGCCGATTTTTGCACCAAGCACTGCTGAACCAAGTGGTGACTTTTCGCTATAGACATTTAAATCATCGGTAGCGATTTCGCGCGAACCAAGTAAGAATCTCATTTCATCGCCAGCCACGATTGCGCTAACAACCATGCCAGCACCAACTACGCCATCAGCACTTGCCGGAGGTGCACCAATAGTTGCATTCTCTAACATCTGCTTTAGCTGGCGAATACGCGCTTCAATCTTGCCTTGCTCATCGCGCGCAGCGTGGTAGCCGCCATTTTCTTTTAAATCACCTTCGGCGCGAGCAGCTTCGATCTTCTTAATAACTTCTGTGCGACCTTCAGTTTCGAGGTTGGCAAGCTCAGCAGCTAAGCGATCAGCTGCTTCTTGCGTTAACCAGGTCTGTGAACTCATAAGGGGAAAGGGTAGTGCAGTTTAAAGACAGCGTAAAACGGTGGCAGTAGCAGCTAAATTACGCGTAGGAATGGTGGTGCTGCGATCTATATAGCCCTGGCCAGCAGGAATCACATCATCGATTTGGCCAACAATTAACTTGTCAAAATCACGAGCTACCAGAGTGCAAGTCAATTCACGATCTGCATCACGGCGGGTAGCTTCAAAACGAATTACAGTTTCACGATCATCAGTAACTGTAAATGAAATCAATCTATATGTTATCTCTGGACGAGCATGATGTAGCCCGGCCCAAAGTAACCAGATCAGGCCAATGCCGAGAATTACCGCAGCGACTGGGCGCCAACGCGCAGCAGGCTTTATGCCGTAACGATCGTTGTAATCGAAGTCATTAGCCATAAGAGTATTCTCTCTCATTAATCAGTAAGATCAAGTCCTAACGATCAGCAAAGGAATAGTTATGAAAGATGTAGAAATTGGTGCAGCTGGCTCATTAACTATGATCGTTTTGTGTACTGCCATGGTCTTTCTGATGCGCAGCTTCTATAAGCGCTATACCCGTATGCAAAAACGTAGCGAGGACGAAACGAATTAAACTGTACGAACGCATTCTTAGCGGTCTGGGAGTTGCGCTTATGGCCGGAGCATTTATCGGGCTAGGGAATTGGCAGTTAGATCGTGCGCAAGAATTAAAAGCTTCAACTCGAACTGTTGTTGAAGTTACCGAACCAGTTGAGCTGACATCGCTTGCAAAACCTCGGGTAACTATTGATGCGAGAAATTTCTTAAAAAACGTTTCAACCGAAGGCAACTACATCGCAACCTTTAAAAGTGAGAATCAAGTTTCCGATGGGGTAGCAGCTACAGCTTGGGAAGTCGGTGTCTTGCAAGTAGATGCTAACTCGGCGATTTTGGTAGTCCGCGGGCTTTGGTCAGAACGTTTAACTGAACCACAAATTGCAATGTCGCAAAGAGTTTCGGTAACCGGTGTCCTGCAACCAAGCCAAAGTTCAGATCGCGGTCCTAACTCGGCTGATAATTTAGCGCGCGTCGATAGCACCCTACTTTTAACTAAAGCTGGACTGGCAGATTTCGATCTCTATGACGGATTCATCTTGGCCAATAGCGAAGTTGTAGATAGCGCCAAGATCGATCGCACCCGCCTTGAGATTTCAGTCGATAATTCCAAAGTGCCTGGCTACTACTGGCAGCACATCTCTTATGTCTTCATCTGGTGGCTCATGGCCGCTTTGGTGCTTTACCTTCCCTTCTATCGTCGTAGAGTTACCTCATGAGCAGAGATACCTCAATGTCCGGCGTAGTTAAGCGATATCGAACCATGGCGATTTTGGCCGGCATCATGTCGCTTTTGCTCTGGTTTGTTGATCTACCAGTTGCCTATTTATTCGATAACGAGAGCTGGAAAGCCAAAGTTGATTGGATCCCGTTTATTCACGGTTGGGTATATGCCGTTTATGTGCTGACCGCAATTCAATTTGCGAGCAAAGCTAAATGGCCAGTTATGAAGATGCTCGGTTTAATTTTGGCCGGAACTCTGCCAGTTGCTTCGCTAATCATGGAGCGAAAAGTTGTATCGCAGTATTCGTAATTTCATTAAATCGTTTCTGTATCCGATCTATGAATATCGGTTAGTACGGGCTTTAGATTTTAGCCAAACCCCACATCACGTTGGTGTAATTCTCGATGGTAATCGTCGCTTTGCGAAAGCGAACTCGGAAAGCCTGGGCGGCTCAACACCTGCCCATGGCCATAGAGCTGGTGCTAACAAAATTGTTGAGTTCTTGGGCTGGTGTGAAGAGGCTGAAGTAAAAGTTGTAACTCTTTGGCTGCTTTCAACTGATAATTTCAAACGAACTGATGATGAGTTAACAGCGCTATTAGAAATCATCGGAAATACTGTAGATGAGCTCTCGGCAACTGGTCGCTGGAATATTAAAGCAGTCGGCGCCTTGGATTTATTGCCGGAATGGCTGGCCACCAAGCTAGCCTCACTTAAACCAATTCGCAGCGATGGCTTAGAAGTTAACGTGGCAATTAGTTATGGCGGCCGTCGCGAAATTGTTGATGCAGTAAAGAGTTACTT
>CANLAY010000016.1 GCA_947488635.1 Candidatus Nanopelagicaceae bacterium | reverse complement strand
TAACTTCAGCATCGCAACTGTAAACGATTACAGTTAAGCGTGGGGGAGTTCTAAGTGGCCAATATTGAGGCGGTAGCCAAGCAGGCTGGCGTTTCCGTGGCCTCGGTATCTCGCGTAATCAATGGCACTGCAGCTCGTGCTGATACTGAAGCGCGAGTGCGCAAAGCAATTGCCGAATTGGATTACCAACCAAACTCAGCAGCGCGTGCACTAAAGGTGCGCCAATCAGAGCAGATCTGTTTATCTTTCGATGATCTTGCAAACCCGGCATATATCGCGATGACCCGCGGTGTTGGGCGCGAGCTAAGTTCATCTAAGTATCGCTTGATTTTATCTTCGGCTTTTTCTAGCGTTGAAGAGATTGTTAAGCACTTACAAACTATGGGTCGCGGCTTTGCCGATGGCTTAATCATTTCGCCAATTTATAGCGATGAGCGAATTACTAAATTGATCTCAGCGCTACAAATGCCAGTTGTTCTAATTGGAAACCTGCCTGACGGGGTAGATGTTGATAACGTGCATGTTGATTCAAGTGCCGGTATCGCAATGGCGGTTGAACATTTAATTCAAACTGGTCGCACCAAGATTGGTTTGATTAACGGTCCGCTAACTACCAAGCCAGGTGTTCGCCGTAAGGCCGCATTTGAAAAAGCTATCAAGGCAGCTGGATTTAAATTTGATAAAGCAAGTGTTATTCAAGCCAATACTTTCTCACCTGAAGCTGGTTATTTCGCTTTCTCTGAGATTAATGACTTTTCAAAGTTCGATGCTTTCATTTGCGCGAACGACCAGTTGGCCGCAGGTGCGATGAAGTTTGCATCTGAAAACGGTATTTCGATTCCGGGAGATATTGCAATTGTTGGTATCGATAACACTGATATAGCTTCGCTTTTGCATCCGACTCTTACCAGCGTTGATTTAAAGGCCGAAGAGCGTGGCGAAATCGCGGCGCAATTGATACTTGATCGTTTAGCTAACCCTGATCGAGCTTCAAAGCAGATCACCGTTGAACCCAAATTGGTAATTAGAGAATCAACGGCAAAGAAATGAGTAATACAGCTGTGAAAGAAGTTAAGTTAAAGAAGGCTAAAAAATCTAGTAAGGCCAAGATGTATAACCGCGGTGCCTGGATCTATGCCCTGCCGGCCTTTATCCCACTAGTGCTGCTTAGCGTTGTGCCTTTGGTTCAAGCTATCTGGACTGCCTTTACTGATTCAGTAGCGGGATTTGAAGTAACGGTTTCCTTCATTGGCTTTGAGAACTTCCGCAGATTAGCTGGCGATACTCTTTTCTGGCAGTCATTTAGAATCGGCATTATCTGGGCCGTTTCAGTAACACTTCTGGCTTTAGTTCTTGGTTTCGGTTTAGCGCTTCTGTTAAATCAAAAGCTGCGTTTGCTTGGGCTGATGCGTGTTCTCTCACTTGTCCCTTGGGCAATGCCGCCAGTAGTTGTTGCAATTATGTGGAGCCTTTTATTGCGTCCAACGAGCGGTCCAATTGAAGGCATCTTCACTTTCTTGCACATTCCAGGAGCACGTACTGACTGGCTAGGTGATTTCAATACTGCGCTTCCGACCGTTATTTTAATTGGCGCCTGGGTCGGCATGCCAATTATCACCGTTTCTATTTTGGCAGCGCTTCAAGGAATTCCAACTGAAATGGTTGAGGCTTCGGTAATCGATGGCGCTAATGCTTGGCAGCGTTTTAGGTTTATAACCCTGCCAGCAGTGCGCGCAATTACAACTGCGTTAGTTGCGCTAAATATTATCTGGAACTTTAGTTCCTTCGGTTTGGTCTTCGTTCTTACGGCGGGCGGGCCAGGTGGCAAAACCTTTGTGCCCGCGCTCTTTGCATATAACGAAGCATTTAAATATGGAAATTTCGGCTATGCCGCCTCTATGGGTGTCGTCATGGCCCTTGCAATTGTGGGCATGCTTTCAATTTACCTAAAGGTGAGCAAGCGAGAGGATACTCAGCGATGAGTAATACAACGAAAGTCAATCTCGCGGATCTTCCACTTGAGAAGAAAAAGCGTAAGTACTACTTAATTCCGACCTATATTGCTGTTATCTTCTACTTGCTCTTCTTAGGATTCCCGTTTCTCTGGATGTTTAGTATTTCGCTAAAGAGCCCGTATGAGTTATTGCAGCTAAATCCTTCACTTATTCCAGATGGTTTCTACTGGCAGAACTACATAGATATTATCGAAAAGCGCGGTCTGATTAACTCGGCGAAAAATAGCTTTGTAATTGCGCTGCTAACAGCTGCGCTGACCACAGTCTTTACAGTGCCAGCTGCATATGCAATTGCTCGCCTGCGCAAAGTGTTTTCAGGCATTGCAACTGGCTGGATTTTAGTTAGCCAAGTTTTCCCGGTATCGCTAATTATCATTCCGCTCTTTATGGCAGTCAGGCGGATTGGCTTGCTAGATACCATCTGGGGTCTGGTGCTGGTCTACCTTGTAGCTAGCTTGCCATTCGCGCTCTGGATGTTAAAAGGTTACGTATCTTCAATTCCGTTAGATCTCGAAGAAGCCGGCGCTATGGATGGCGCATCTTCATTTCAAATTCTGCGCCGAATCGTTTTCCCACTGCTGGTTCCGGGAATCGTGGCAACTGCGCTCTTTACCTTCCTTAATTCCTGGAATGAATTCTTCTTTGCGCTAGTACTAATTCAGTCACCCGAAAATGAAACGTTGCCACTTACTTTGGCGCGCTTTATGGGCTCTGAAGGTCAGGTATTACTTGGCCCATTAGCAGCTGGTGCTTTCTTAGCGACGATCCCATCACTGGTGATCTTCGGAATCATGCAACGCAAACTTGCTAGCGGCTTATTAGCCGGTGCCGTTAAGGGATAAGGGGGTCGGATAAAAGCTACAGCGAGAAAGGTTTAGTTCGAATTAGAAGTAATTTGTTCAAAACCGGATGATCATCAAAAAGAGATCTACATAAGTGTCAGATCTTTAGCAGTAAAGAGCTTCTCACCGATGAGTAGCTTATTAATTAACTAAGAGGAGAACTAAGTGAAGAAGAGTAAGTTATTTGCAGTAGTGGCAGCTTTTGCCATGACTGCAAGCCTTGCCGTCACAATTCCTGCACGTGCTGCTGGAATTGAAATGACTTATCTAACCCCGGCTTATCTAAAGGGCACTGTTGCTTCAACTGAGCGCATCGTGGCTGACTGGAACAAAGCTAATCCAAATGCAACTGTAAAGATTGTTTACGGCGACGTTAACAACATGCAGGACAAACTAACAACAGCTTTCGCTGGAAATGTTGCTCCAGATATCTTCCAACATGAAGCTGCTTCAATTTTGGAATTCTCAAAGCAGGGTTACCTTGCTGACCTATCAAAGGAAATGGCTCCACTTAAGAGCTCAATTCCAGCTGGTCTTTGGGCTGTTGGTTCATACAAGAACAAGCTATACGGCGCTCCAACAATGACTCAGACCTACACAGTTTTCGCAAACGTTGATGCGTTTAAGAAGGCTGGCGTGAAGATTCCTACCGGTACAAATACCTTTACTTGGGATGACTACCGCGAATTGGCAAAGAAGTTCACAACCGATGGTAAGTACGGCGTGGCATGGGGACTTCGTTCACCAGCTGCAATGACCATGATCATGGGTATGAACTACAATGCTCAATTCTTCCGTGGCTTAACAACTTCAGCTGGCCCAACTTTGAGTGTTAATAAGCCCGAACTCGAAGTACCAACACGTATTTGGGACATGATCTACACAGATAAGTCAATTGACCCTGCTGCACTATCCATGTCAGGTGCTGGCCCAGTGCCAGGATTCCTAGCTGGTAAGTACGCAATGATCTTCGCTGCTAGCTACGTTGCTGCAGATCTAGATGTTGCTGCTAAGGCTGCTGGTTTCAACTGGACAGCACTTCCATTGCTTAAGGGTGTCACCAACAAGCAAGGTGCAAACCCACAGACACTATCTGTATCTAAGCAGAGCAAGTATCCAAAGCAAGCTGCAGCGTTTATTCGCTACATGCTTCAGGATGCAAATTTATCTGAACTAGCACTTGGCGAAGGCCTTATTCCTTCAACAAAGGGTTCACTAAAGTCTGCACTTGCGACTAAGAAAGATAGCGCTGGCTGGACTCAGATTCTTGATGACGGCGAAGCACTAGCTCTTGCTCCATTCACTTTGGTACCTAAGTACCAGAAGTGGAAGGACACAGTTCTACAACCTGCGATGCAGCAGTACTTGCAGGGCAAGATCTCAGTAACAGAGCTTAAGAAGCGTCTAGTAGATGGCTTTAAAGCTATTCGTTAATCGCTGATTAATCCCTGATTGATCATCCGAGGATGAATGAACCAGTTGGGGCGGCTCTAAAATGCCGCCCCAACTGGACTTCACCGGATGCAAACTTTTCATGTAATAACTAATAAATTTAAGAATGGATAAAGATGTCGCTCTTGGAAGAAAAAGCTATTGGCGCCTTATCAGGTGCTGCTGTCGGAGATTCACTCGGCGGTGCAACTGAAGGCTATAGCCCAGAAGTACTACAAGAGCGCTTTGGCGGATTAGTCCGCGACATTGTTGGGCCCTTTAATGTTGAGTGGAAAACAGCTCGGCCAGTTTCACCTTTTCACAAAGGCAACGGCCATATAACTGATGACACTTTGATGACTGAAGCGCTGATCAATGTTTACGATCAAGTGCGCGATCACCTAGATGCATTTACTTTTGCCGAAGGCATCGTGCCTGAAATGATGGCCAAAGAGCGTTGGATCCCTGAACTAGAACGCGAATCACTTTTAATTCACCGCGTCTTTCATGCTGAAAAGTGGTTAGTGTTAAAACTTCTCCATGCACATGCTGACCCACGCGAAGCTGGTTACGGCAACATTGTTAACTGCGGTGCAACTATGTATATGACCCCAGTTGGCATTATCAATGCCGGTAATCCCGAAGCTGCTTATAAAGAAGCAATTGAAATTGCTGGCGCACACCAATCAAGTTATGGTCGCGAAGCAGCTGGCGTATTTGCAGCAGCTGTTGCCACTGCCATGACGCCAGGGGCCACCATCGATGAGGTAATTAACAATGCAATTGCTTTCGCTCACGATGGCACTAAGGCGGCAATTCAAGCTGTGACCGATGAAGCTAAAAACGTTAAATCTTGGGAAACTAGTTTTCATCAACTGCGTGCTGCTATGGCACCATTTGATTCACTAGGTGAGGCCTACCGCGAACCAGGTCCAGATGCCCGTAAACCTTCACGCCTTAAGGCAATTGAAGAGTTGCCATTGGCGCTGGCATATTTGCAAGTCTCAAAGGGCAACTTTGAAGATGGCGTACTCGGTGCAATTAACTATGGCCGTGACTCTGATTCAATCGCAACCATGTTTGGTTCGCTAAGTGGCGCCATGAACGGCCGCCAGGTGATTCCGCATAACTGGGCTGAGACTATTGAGCGCGAAAGCCGCATTGATTTAGTTGCTAATGGCAAGAAGCTGGCAAAGATTGCTACCGAAGTTGCGGCCCGCGATGCGCAAAAGGCCGCGGTTGTGGCTAAAGCATCAGCTGCTCTTTTCGGTAATAATTAAGTATGAGCAGCCCATTTAAGTTACGAGTTACTTGGGCACAGCCAGAAGATTTAGTGGGGCACTTTTTCGGCCAAGCAAAGTATGAAGGCGTTGATGTTGCCGCAGAAATCTCGGAATGGGAAGCTGCTGGGGGAGTCTCGCAAGCGTCAGTTGTCGGTGCCAGTGCAGTGCCGGCATCAGCGCAAATGCGTGAGCTCGCAGGTGCTATCTGTGCTCGGGTCGAAGCAAAGTTACAAGCAAATCCTGAATTAGATTATGAAAAATTCTTAAACGATCTACCTGATACACCGTCTGCGCAAAAGCCCGATCTAAATACTTTTCATGGTGCTTGGCTAGGTCGGGCAGCAGGTTGCTTACTTGGCAAACCAGTTGAAAAAGTTCAACGAGTTGGCATTCGCGCAATTCTTGAATCAAGTGGGCGTTGGCCGCTGAAGCAATATTTCACCGCCCAAGGCGTGCCTGCTGAAGTTTTAGTTAGGCACCCGTGGAATACCCAGAGCGGTAAGACTTGTTTACAAGAGAATATCGATGGCATGGCCGAAGATGATGATTTAAATTATCCATTGATTGCACTCTTGACAGTTGAAAAGTTTGGCCGAGATTTCAATACCGATCACATTGCCGATCAATGGTTAAAGAATCTGCCAGCTGGCAAAGTTTTCACAGCCGAGCGCATTGTTTATCGCAATTTGCTCGATGGCTTAGATCCGATGGTTGTGGGTGGACTGAACAATCCATTTAAGGAGTGGATTGGGGCGCTGATTCGCACAGATCTATATGGCTGGATTAACCCAGGTAACCCAAAGGCAGCAGCCCAGATGGCAGTTCGCGACGCTTGGCTCAGCCATCGCCGCAACGGCCTATATGGCGCGGCTATGAGCGCTGCGATGAATGCCATGGCCATGGTTACTAAAGATATTGATCAAGTTCTAGATGCTGGTTTCTCAGTGCTGCCGCCAGAGAGTGCCATCTATAAAGCTTGTGCGCTAACTCGCGAGCTTGGAAATTCAGATCTTGATTACGAACTAACAGTTGATAAGTTATACGAACATGTCGATGGCATGCACTGGGTGCACACCGTTAACAACGCAGCCCTTGGCGTATTGGCCTTAGCGCGCAGCAAGGGTGAATTCTCAACTGCCATTACCCACACCGTGATGGGCGGCTGGGATACCGATTCAATTGGCGCCACAGTTGGTTCAATTTGTGGCGCGATGCTGGGTGGCGCTGCGATTCCGGCACAGTGGGCCGATCCAATTGATAATCGTTTGACTTCGAGCATCCCAGATTGTGATCAAATCAAATTTACTGATTTAGCAGTTCGAACTCACGCACTGGTCTAAGTCGCAATGCTGACAGATCTGAACTCAAAAGAACCTCGTGGGGTAGATCTGCCGGCTCCCGTTGGCGATGATGAAGCCAAGATCTTTGCCGGGCCAGCATCGCTAGCTGAACGCGAACAATGGCGGGCCGACCTAGTTAATTGGCGAAGTGAGGCGATCAAAAGATTTAATTACGATGACCGCACATATAAAAATAAAGTAATTGCCGGTCGCGCTAACTACAACGCAGCTCTAATCTGGCTCTGGGATGAATTGCTCTTTGACTTTGAGAACCAAATCTTTACGCCTAAGAAGTTATTAGCAGATGCCCAACGCTTTGGTGGCTTTGATGACATCATCTTGTGGCATGCCTATCCAGTCATAGGTATTGATTCACGAAATCAATTCGATTTCTATAACCAAGTGCCAGGGCTGGCCAAGTTAATTACAGATCTGCAATCACAGGGCGTGAAAGTGCATCTCAATTACAACCCTTGGGATAAATGGACTAATCGCGCACCAGAGAGCGATCAAGTAGAGCTAGCTAAAATCGTTGATTTATATGGCTTTGATGGGGTTTTTCTAGACACCATGAAGTCGGCCGACCCGGCATTTATGGCGCCTATTTTGGCCGTTAAACCCGATGTAATCGTTGGTGGCGAAGCTCGCGTGCAGCAAGAGCGAATCTGTGATCACGTCATGTCTTGGGCGCAGTGGTTTGGCGATAGTGAAATTCCTGGCGTCATGCGCGCTAAATGGTTTGAACGTCGACATATGTTGCATCAGACCCGGCGCTGGAATCGTTCGCACCGCGAAGAGATGCAGGTTGCTTGGCTAAATGGCGCTGGCATGTTGATCTGGGAAGTCGTCTTTGGCTCTTGGGTCGGCTGGGATGACCAACAACAAACTATGTGGCGCGAAATGGTGGCGGTGCTGCGCAAACATCATGAACTTGTTACGAGCGGTGATTGGGAACCCTTAACTAAATTAGCTGATGCCGCTGAAGCTGCTGGAATCTATGCCTCTAGATTTAGCAGCGAAGGCAACTCACTTTTGACTATCGTAAATAAAAGCGCCCAGGACTATCACGGCGAGATTGCGTTTGGTTTAGTTGGCATTGTGCCAGCACATGGCGTTGCTGCCATCTGGCAGATGCCGGCTGAAAGTGTGTTACTCGAATTTACCTATGCAGCTAAGTCAGCCGAATTTCCGAAGCACCAGAATATTTGCAAAGTTGAACTAACTGGTGGTGATAAAGAATTTGAGTTCTCATACCGAAACCGCGAGTGCAGTCTTTATACCGAGACTCATTTCATTGATACCTGGAAACCACTGCCGCCTAACTTTCATCAACTCTTTAGCGATCGCATTACCGTGCCTGTTAAAACTGGTGTGCTTGATAAGTCTGAAGTTAGCAACGGCCAATACTTTGAATTCATTAAAGCAACTGGCTATCAACCAAAGGTGGCAAATCGTTTCTTGGCGCATTGGGTAGCTGGCGCGCCAACTGCTGAGCAACTTGAACAACCTGTTACTTATGTAGATTTAGCAGATGCCCAGGCGTATGCCACATGGCGAGGGGCTCGGATTCCAACTGAGTGGGAGTGGCAGCTAAATAGTGCTGGAATTGAGCGCAGAACACCGCTTTGCTGGAACTTAACTGACAGCGAACAAAGCGATGGCCGCACTCGCTTCTTAATCCTTAAAGGCGGCTCTGACTACAACGTGCGCAATGGTCAAGGTGCTAAATCAACTAGCGGTATCGCCGAATCAGATTGGTATGTCGATGGCGGAAAGCGCGATTCGAGTTGGGTGGAAAAGCTGCTGCTAATGGGGCTAGGTATGTCTCGAAGTGAGAATATCTCGTTCCGCTGTATTTCTTAAAGCGTGAACTGCTTAAACCAATCAAGTGCTTGCGGGTTAGCTAAAGCATCGCGATTGCGGACTTCGCGACCATTGATTACATCACCGACTGCCAACTCAACTAACTTATTCGATTTAGTGCGAGGCAGTTCAGGAGCGGCCACAATTAGGTCTGGCACATGTCGCGGGCTGGCTTGCACGCGAAGTGCGGTCTTAAGTTCTTTCTCAAGCTCTGGTGTTAGTTCCGCGATGCCCTTAAGAGTTACAAAGAGAACAACTCGGGTATCGCCTTCGAAGTCTTGTGAAACTGCCATGGCTTCTTGCACTTGGGCAAAGGTTTCAACCACTCGATAAATCTCAGCAGTACCGATGCGCACACCTTTTGAATTTAGCGTGGCATCACTGCGGCCATAGATAACGAAGCCACCTGATTTAGTTTTAGCAGCAAAGTCACCATGGGTCCACACACCAGCAAAACCTTCGTAATATGCGCTGCGATACTTGGCGTTATCTTCATCGCCCCAGAACCCAATTGGCTTTGAAGGAAACGGCACGGTGCAAACTAGCTCGCCTTTTTCATCTGCCGCGGCAGAATTTCCTTGCACGTCAAAGACATCGGTAGCCATGCCGAGCACTGCGCCTTGTAGTTCGCCACGATAAACACCTTGGGTTGAAATACCAGCTGCGAAACAACCACAGATATCGGTGCCACCAGACATCGAAGCCAAGTGCACATCTTTCTTCACTTCGCGATAAACATAATCAAAACTCTCAGGGGCTAAAACTGAACCGGTAGAACCGATTACCTTTAGGCTGCTTAAATCATGGCTCTGCATTGGTTTTAACTCAGCCTTTGCGGCTGAATCGATGAACTTGGCAGATACGCCAAAGAAATCAAGTTTCTCGTTCTGGGCAATATCAAAGAGCCTTTGCGGGTTTGGATACATCGGTTGGCCATCAAATAACACGATGGTGGCACCTGCACCTAGGCCAGTTGCAAGCCAGTTCCACATCATCCAGCCACAAGTTGTGTAGAAGAAAACTTTATCGCCGGCCTTGGTATCGAATTGATAGCGATGCTCAGCTACCGCCTTTAGATAAACACCGGCTGCGCTATGGATAATGCACTTTGGTTTACCCGTAGTGCCACTTGAGAAGAGCACAAAACCTGGGTGGTTAAAAGGTAGCCGAACAAACTTGGCTTCTGCGCCCAGGTAAGGGGCAATCCAGTTATCAAAAGTTGTGAACTCAGTTACTTGATCGCTGATTAACACGGTCTTGACTAAAGTTGGCAGCGAAGCTGCAATCTCGGTTAACCGCTCAAGACAATCAAATGATTTGCCGTTATATGAATAACTCTGAGCCGCCAGCAGTACTTTAGGTTCAATTTGGCCAAAGCGATCAAGGACTGCATTAGGGGCAAAATCAGGAGAAGAAGTGCTAACTACAGCGCCAATACTTAAAGCGCCGAGTGCATAAATGATTACTTCAGCATAGTTAGGAGTCCAAGCAACAACGCGATCGCCAACTACAACACCTAGGTCTGTAAGGGCGGCAGCAACAGCCGCTGACTTACTTCGTAATTGAGCCCAAGTTACTTCACTGCGATTGCCGGCTTCATCGATGGCAATGATGGCAACCTCATTTTCTTTGCCTTGGGCCAGAATATTCTCGGCAATGTTAAGAGAGCTTTCCGGAAAGAACTTGGCATCAATAAAGTTCTTGCCAGGGGAGTAGTTAACGCTTCCCTTATCGCCAATTATTTCTAAGTGATCCCAAACCAGTGACCAGAAGTCGCCGGGTTGGCTGATGCTCCACTTATGTAGATCGGCATATGAGTCAAGGTTTAAGCCAGTTTTAGCTATGGCAGCGTTAGTTAATGAAGTTAGAGCGCTATTGGCAATAGCTTCATCGCTTGGTTGCCAAAGAAGCTCGTTGCTCAATTACTTGCCTTTATTTAAATACTTAAAGCGAGCTCGGTAGTAAGCACCTGAGATTCCACCGGGTGCGAACATTACGATCAAGATAAAGATCATGCCTAACGTAAAGGCTGGCTCAGATAGTGGGCCACTTATGAAACTTGGCAATGAATCAAATGCCGAACCTTCGCTAAGCACGTTTAATCGCGTGCTTAGCACTGAGTAAACGATGCCACCAAGGACGGCGCCCCAGCGGGTAACTGGGCCGCCCAGAATAACCATTAACAAAAGCGCAATCGTGGTACCTGCATCTGCATATCGAGGGGACCCGGAGCCACTAACAATTAACATTGCAGCGCCAATTAGCGCAGCCATGGCAGCTGATAGCACAAAAGATAACAACTTGAAGCGATTTGGATTTAAGCCCAGGACAGAGACACGTTGCTCGTTATCACGAAGGGCGGCAAATACTCGACCAGCTGAACTTTCGGTAATCCACCAAGCCGCAAAGTAGATAAAGACCAAGATGCCTAAGGCAAGAAGATAGAGATATTTGGTGTTTACAACACCAATAAAGAAATCAGGTACTCGTTCGGCATTAATAGGTAGGCCATCATCACCATTTGTAAAACCACCAAAGTCACGACTGATTACAACATGGCCAGCTTGGCCAAAGGCCAGCGTAACCATAGCGAAAGTGATGCCAGTGGTGCGCAATGACGCAGCACCAGTTAATGCGGCCAAAATCGCAGTGAAGATAATTGCACAAAATATGGCTAGGAATAAGTTGACCTTAAAGTCGTTGACCAAAATAGCAGTGACATAAATACCACTAGCGAAATAGAGGGCATG
>CANLAY010000015.1 GCA_947488635.1 Candidatus Nanopelagicaceae bacterium | reverse complement strand
TAGGTAATTTACGCCCTACTTTTCGCGCTTAATCTTGTTCGCTCTCAGCGATAATTACTTACGCTTGTGGCTTGGCCTTACGACTCTCTAGAACTTGATCGATTAGACCGTATTCAACAGCTTCAGCAGCGGTAAGAATCTTGTCACGTTCAACATCGGCTGTTACTTCAGCAACAGTTTTATTCGAGTGACGAGAAATTAACTCTTCTTGCATTAAGCGAATACGCATGATTTCAGCAGCCTGAATTTCGATATCAGATGCTTGTGCGTAATCACCTTGTGCGAATGGCTGGTGAATCAAGATACGTGAGTGCTCAAGTGCATAACGCTTGCCTTTAGCGCCAGCTGCCAAAATAACGGCAGCAGCTGAAGATGCTTGACCTAAACAGATAGTCATTACATCTGGGCGAACGAATTGCATGGTGTCATAAATAGCAGTGAGCGCTGTAAATGAACCACCAGGTGAGTTGATGTAGATCATAATGTCGCGATCAGGATCCATTGACTCAAGAGTCAACAACTGAGCCATCACATCGTTTGCAACAGTGTCATCAATTGGCTGGCCCAAGAAAATGATGCGCTCTTCGAATAACTTTGTATAAGGATCTAGGCGCTTGTATCCGTAAGCAGTCTTTTCTTCAATTGTTGGAAGAACGTAGCGACTAGTGATCTCGTTTACCCGATTAAAATTATTGGTGTTGTCGTTCATGCTGTTCCTCCACTACCTGAAACTTGACCGGCTGAACGAACAACCTGATCAACGAAGCCATATTCCTTTGCTTCATCTGCTGTAAACCAATTGTCACGATCAGAGTCGATAGTGATCTGATCAACGCTTTGACCAGTGTGCTTAGCGATAATTTCAGCCATAATCTTTTTAGTTGCAGCCATCTGTTCAGCTTGAATACGAATATCTGTGGCAGTACCACCGATGCCACCTAGTGGTTGGTGCATCAAGATGCGTGAGTGTGGCAACGCGTAACGCTTGCCAGGTGCACCTGCTGTAAGCAAGAACTGACCCATTGAGGCGGCAATGCCCATGCCAACTGTTGCAATGTCGTTCTTCACATATTGCATGGTGTCGTAGATCGCCATACCGGCAGTAACGGAACCACCAGGTGAGTTGATGTATAGGTAAATATCTTTTTCAGCATCTTCGGCAGCAAGTAATAAAATCTGCGCACAAATTGCATTGGCCATCTCATCGCGAACTTCACCGGTTAAGAAAATAATGCGTTCGCGTAGTAAGCGGGCGTAAACCTGATCGTCTAGCGCACCTGGACTTGCGTGCGAAGAGCGAGCGGTTATCTCGCTAGCTTGCGGGTTTTGAAAATCCACTGACAGCCTCCTGTTTATTGCGTGTATTGACCTTAACAATTTACGGCGCGAAATGCTTCCCTAATTTGGACAAATCATGCGTAGATTGGCCGTGTTCGCTCACAGCAGAGCGATTATTCAGCGGCCTCTTCAGAAATCGCTTCGCCAGCCTGCGGACGAAGTGCTTCGAGATTGATAGTGGTACCTGATGCATCCTTGATTGTGATGCGGCCAAGTACGCCAGCAAGTGCCTTCGAGCGAGCAACTTCAGCTACCAATGTGGCGATCTGACCTTGCTTCTGAAGTTCCTGAGCGAATTGCTCTGGTGCCATTCCATAACGCTGTGATTGGCGAACCAAATATTCGGTTAGTTCCATCTCGTTAACTTCTACTGACTCCGCCTTAACGATTGAATCAAGTAAGAAATCAGACTTAATTGAGGTGCGCACTTCTAGATCAACTTCAGCACGGTGGGCAGCATCTTCTAGGCGACCTTCTGGCTCAAGATGAGCGTTTACTTCATCTTCAACTAACTTATCTGGAACTGGAATCTCAAGATCGGTAATTAACTTCTCAAGAAGTAGATCGCGGGCTTGAGCACCCTGTTCCATCTTCTTCAAGCGCTCCAGGCGAGTTGCGGTATCAGCCTTTAGCTCAGCCAAAGTATCGAACTCGCTAGCAAGCTTTGCGAAAGCATCATCGATCTCAGGCAGGATGCGCTCTTTAACAACCTTAACTGCAACATCAACATCGCCAGTTTCGCCATCGGCTTGACCAACTAGTTGGGTATTAAATGTCTTGGTATCGCCAGCAACTAAGCCAACGAGTGTGGCATCAAGGCCATCGATCATGCGGTTTGAGCCAACTTCGTAAGAAATATCTGAAGCTTTTCCGCCATCAATTTCTTCGCCGTTAATCTTTGCCATCAAATCAATTGTTACAAAGTCGCCATCTTTAGCTGCGCGCTCAACTGTTGTAAGAGTTCCGAAACGCTTTGCTAGCTCATCGATCTGCTCGTCAATATTTGAATCAGTAACAACCGCGTCAGGAACTTCAATTGTAATCTTTGAGAAATCAGGAAGTGTTACTTCAGGGCGCACATCTACTTCAACAGTGAAGTGCAACTTCTCGTGATCAATAAATTCTTTGATATCAACTTCTGGGCGACCCACAACTAGAACTGTGTGCTCGCGTGCAGCTTTGCCATAGAACTCTGGCAGAGCTGAATTAATTGCTTCATCGATAACAGTGCCACGACCAACACGTTGATCGATCATTGCGGCTGGAACTTTTCCTTTACGGAAACCAGGAATGTTTACTTGTGTGGCAACTTTCTTATATGCCGCATCAACATGATCTCTTAATTCTGCGAACTCGACTTCAATATCTAGTCGTACTCGGGTAGGTGAAAGTGTCTCGACCGAGCTCTTCACAGATTGCTCCTTAAACGAAATTGGTAACTGTTTCTTAAGTACTTCTGGTCGGGGCGGGGAGATTCGAACTCCCGATCTCCTGCTCCCAAAGCAGGCGCGCTAGCCACTACGCTACGCCCCGAGGCGTAAGTCGGAAGTCTAGAGGAATTTTTGTGCTCTGATTACCGAGCCGATACCCTAAGCCCCTACGCTAGCGGTCACACCGCATGCGGGTGTAGCTCAATGGTAGAGCCCCAGCCTTCCAAGCTGGCCATGCCGGTTCGATCCCGGTCACCCGCTCCAAGCATTTCTGCTCAGATTTATGCACCTCTCCCCGTGTATTTATTCCTCTTTTATGCGATGGAACCGACCTTTACACCTGCAAACGATCCGCTCGGAACGAGTGCGGCCAAAACCGAATCAGGACTATATAAATTGATAACTAAATCGGAATTTGCAGTGGTCAAAGCACCATTGATTACCACATCCGCATAAATTGTCACCTCAAATACTTTTGCTGAATCTCTGTAAAAAGTTCCAGCAGCGTAAAAGTATTTTGCAGTAATCACGGGCGATGCACCTGTAGCCGTGAATGAAATTCCCATTATTTGATCAACTGCATCCAACACATTTGCTGCGTGATGTATGTGTATTTGAACTCGCAATACATAGCTTTTTCCAGCTTCAAGAACCAGAAAAGTAGAAGAGCTTGTTGTCGAACTTGGTCCACCAAGTAAGTTATTGGCAAAACTAATATTTCCAAATAATCCAATAGAAAGTCCAGTTGCTCCAGTACCACCAGCAGCGCCTGATGTTCCTTGCGCACCAGTTAATCCTGTTGGTCCAGTTGCACCTTGTGCTCCAGTTGAACCAGTTGCACCGACACTTCCCGTGGCACCATTATTTCCTGTTGGTCCAGTTGCACCTTGTGCTCCAGTTGCTCCACTACCTGATGGACCTTGTGATCCTGTTGCGCCACCTGGACCTTGCGTACCGGTTGCACCTGTTGCACCGGGTAATCCTTGTGACCCTGTTGCACCACCTGGACCTTGCGCACCAGTTGCACCTGTTGCACCGGGTGCTCCTTGTGAACCAAAACCGGCTGGACCTTGAATTCCGGTAGCACCTGTTAAGCCAATAGAACCTTGAGCACCAGCTGGTCCAGCTACTCCTTGTTCACCAGTTGCACCAACTTCACCGCGCAAACCTTGCTCACCTTTAGGTCCGATATCTCCTGGTGCTCCTTGAAAACCTTGAACGCCACTAGGTCCTGCAACTGTTGAGGCATTTGTAACTGTTTTTCCGTCACTGCCACTTTTTCCATCAGTGCCATCTAAACCATTAGAGCCTTTTAAGCTAACTGCCTTTGGCCACTTCTTCTTCATCTTTGGTCCATAAATATTTAGATTCTTAGTGTCAATATAGAAATCACCATCAATACCAATTGCATTAGATGGTGCACCAAAACCACTTAGTATTGTGTTTGGGATTGATGCTGCTGTTCTTCCGGCAGCTTTTGGTTTAGTTACTGCATCAGCACTAGCCATTGGTATTAAGGCAATTAGTGCGATTGAAACAATCTTTATAAGTAGTGATTTTCCTTTGGTATTCATTGACGGGAACTCCTGTCAGGTTGGGTAATCCCAGTGTGAAACTGATAAAAGCCTTCAGATATAGCGAATACCCTGCCAAATGTCCCAAATGTCGAGATCATTACCCTAGACACGCGCTTAAAACTCTTACCCCTTTCACAGGAAAAGGGGGTAACTTTTTCAGCCTAAGGCAGTTAATTACGGGTAGTCGATGACGTGGGGTTATTGGCAAAAAGAAAGTAACAAAACGAAAGGACCATGCAAATGGTTTCAAAGAAAAAGATCGTAGTAGCAGTAGTTACTGCTATAGCTCTTTTAGTAGGTGTAGCCGGGACAGCTTCAGCTCACGACAAAGGCACCAAGGCAACTGAAAAGCATGCTGCACGTGGTGAAGAACGCGCAGCACTTGATGCACTAGTTGCAAAGACAATCGGTCTTGATGCAGCTGTCATTAAGACTCGCTTAGCTGCAGGTGAAACACTTGGCGCAATAGCTGGCATCAAGAAAGCCGAACTAATTGCGGTACTAGTTGCTGATCACACTAAGCGAATTGATGCTCATGTAGCTGCTGGAAAGTTAACTGCTGCACAAGCCACAACTATGAAGGCTGGGCTTGTTGCACATGTAACTGCTGAAGTTGACTCAGTTCGTGGTCCTAATGGTGGACATGGAATGGGCGACCATAAAGGTCATAAAGGTCATAAAGGCGGCAAGGGTGGACATGGTCCTAAGGGTGGACATGGTCCTAAGGGTGGAATGACTCCTCCTGCAGCTACACCAGGCGCTTAATCTTCTTACCAGGCTTAATCGCTAAGTAAGGAAAAGTTCTAACTAATAGATCCTCCTTCCGTAGGGCAGAAAACCCGTCACCAAGAACATTGGTGGCGGGTTTTCTCATGATTAGATTCGCATATGCGTATTCATATCGGTAGTGATCATGCGGGCCTTGAGTTAAAGAACGCTTTATCTGGTTACTTAACTGGCAAGGGCCACGAAGTTAAAGATCACGGCCCCTTTGAATATGACGCACTTGATGATTACCCGGTCTTTTGTATTCCAGCTGCGCAAGCAACCGCAGCTGAACCAGGCTCATTTGGCATTGTTATTGGCGGTTCTGGCAATGGTGAGCAAATGGCGGCAAATAAAGTTAACGGCGTTCGCGCAGCTCTGGTGTGGAGCATAGAAACGGCCAAGCTTGCTCGCGAACATAACAACGCAAATGTAATTTCAGTTGGTGGTCGCCTGCATTCAATTCAAGATTGCCAATCATTTATTGATGCTTTCTTGGCCACTCCATTTAGTGGCGATGAGCGACATATACGTCGCATCAATCAAATGAGCAACTTCGAAACGACTGGCGAAATAAAGTAATTACTTCTTTATAAATCTAAAGTCAGCAACTGGGTGCTCTTTATTAATTCCTTGATCTTCAAAGCGAGTTAGCGGTCGCCAATCTGGGCGCTGGACTTCTCCCCCAGTAAAGAAAGTTTGCTTAGTAAATTCTTCGGTAATCCACTCTGCATATTGCTGCCAATCAGTTGCGATGTGAAAGAACGCACCGGGTTTTAATTTGGCCGCAACGGCTGCAATAAATTCCTGATTCACAATGCGCCGCTTGAAGTGTCGCGCCTTTGGCCATGGGTCAGGAAAGAATAAGTGCACGCCATCAAGGGCAGAATCAAGAATCATCTGCTCAAAAACTTCGAAGGCATCGCCTTCAATTGTGCGCACATTTCTTAGTTCGAGCTCTTCAATTCGCGAAAGTAATTTACCGATTCCAGGGCGATGAACTTCAACTGCTAAATAACCAGTAGTTGGATCTGCTGCGGCGATCTGCGCAGTCGCCTCACCCATACCAAAGCCAATTTCCATAATGATTCGCTTATAATTTGGAAATAACTCAGCCAGGTTAATTTTCTGATCCGAATATTCGATGCCAAAAATTGGCCACAGGCGATCCCAAGCCTCTTGCTGGCCCTCGGTAATTCGGCGCCCGCGTAATTTGTATGACCTGACTGCTCTGCTTTCCACTAGAGCACTCTTTCATGCTTAGATTGCGAACCCCAATCGGGAGCCGAAGTATCAGCTTTGGCTATTTAACAAGGAGTCCTCGTGCCAGGTACGAATATCACCCAAATTGAAGCCGCTGAACGTTCTGCCATATTAAAGGTCGCAAGCTATGCGATCGACCTAGACCTAACTACTGGGGCCGAGAATTTTCGAGTTAAAACCACAGTTAAGTTCAAAGGGCTAAAGCCAGGTGCGACAACTTTCATCGACTGCGTTGGTGCCAAGGTTTACTCCGCCAAACTAAATGGCGTTGAGTTTGATCCGAAGTTCGATGGTGAGACGGTTTATCTCCCTGCGATTGCTGCTGATAACGTGCTTGAGATTGAACACGATGGGGTTTATTCAAACTCTGGCGAAGGATTACACCGTTTCGTTGACCCAGCTGATGATGAGGTCTACCTATATACCCAGTTCGAAACTGGCGATGCTCGTCGTATGTATGCCTGTTTTGATCAACCTGATCAAAAGGCAACTTTCAAAATCAGCACCATTGTCCCTGCGCATTGGGAAGTTATTTCAAACTATGGTGTCGAGGCGACTAAGGAACTAGATGGCGATAAGAAGTTCATTCAATTCGCAGAATCTCAAGTTATCGCAACTTATGTAACCGCAATTGTGGCCGGTGCCTACCAGAGCGTGCATGATGAATATAAGGGCGAGAAGACAATTCCACTCGGCATCTATGCTCGTAAATCTTTCTTTAAACACGTTGACGCTGCCAATATCTTCGAAGTTACCAAGCAAGGTTTTGCCTACTTCGAAGAGACTTTCGGCCTGGCATATCCATTCGGTAAGTACGACCAAATCGCAGTTGCGGAATACAACTGGGGCGCCATGGAAAACGTTGGCTGCGTAACTTTCCACGAAGATGTTTTGATTTTCCGGAGCAAGGTGACCGAGCGCAACTACGTAAGCCGTGCTTCAACTATCCATCACGAAATGGCACATATGTGGTTCGGCGATCTAGTCACCATGGCCTGGTGGGAAGATCTGTGGCTTAACGAATCCTTCGCCGAATGGGCTTCATATATGGCCGTTAGTGAATCAACTAAGTGGACTCATGCTTGGACTGAATTTAACTCAAGCCGCAAAAACTGGGCATACCTCCAAGATCAACTCTCTTCTACTCACCCAATTGCAGTTGCAATGGAAGATCTCGATGCCGTGCGCACGAACTTTGACGGTATTTCATATGCCAAAGGCGCTTCAGTTCTGCAGCAGTTAGTTGCTCACATTGGTCGCGATAATTTCATCGCAGCTCTTCGTAAGTACTTTGCTAAGCATGCCTACCAGAACACCACCCTTAGCGATCTAATCGTCCAGCTTGAAGCTGCCAGCGGCCGCGACTTAACTGAGTGGGTTCGTACTTGGTTGCGCACGGCAGGCGTTAACACGTTAAGCCCGGTCCTTGAAATCGAAGGCGATGTATATAAGTCGGTCAAAGTTAAGCAACTCGCACCAACCATGCCAGTTGGGTCTACTGAACTTCGCCCACACCGCCTAAAAGTTGGCCTTTACGACATCACAGGCGACAAGCTCTCACGTCGCAAAAACGTTGAGTTAGATGTTGCTGGCGCACTCACCGAAGTTACTGAATTGGCTGGCGAGAAAACAGCTGACCTAGTTCTAATCAACGATGGTGATCAGACTTATGCCAAATTGCGCTTTGATGATCGCAGCATTGCAACTATGAAATCTCACCTTGGCAAGCTAGATGATTCGCTCTCTCGTGGATTAATCTGGGCATCGCTTTGGGATTCAACTCGTGATGGCGAGCTAGCGGCTAGTGATTATGTGACTATCGCACTTAACGCGCTGGAAGGCGAGACTGACATTACGACAGTGACTATGACTGTTATGCAGATTGATGGAGCTATTTGGTCATACGCATCTGATGCCAATCGTGAGAAATTACGCGAACAAGCAGCTAACGCATTTGAAAAGTTCTTGGCTGATGCCGCACCTGGTAGCGATCATCAACTGCAATATGCCAAATCATTTGCCGACTTTGCCTACACCCCAGCTCAATTTGAGAAGATCAAGGCGATCCTTAGCGGCTCAATCAGCGGACTAACTGTTGATGCTGATCTGCGCTGGTTCATATTTACCTGTGGCGTAAAGCGCGGCATCTTTACCGCAGCCGATATCGAAGCTGAGGCTGCAAAAGATCTGACAGCACACGGAAAGCAATATGCAGCCCTGGCTCATGCTGCTCTTCCAAACGCAGATGTTAAAGCTGCTGCCTTTAAATCAGTTACTTTCGATAACTTGTCGAACACCATCCACGCCTACACCTGTCGTGGCTTTAACTTGGCAATTCATCGCGAACTATTGGTGCCATTCGTTGATAAGTACTTCGAATCAATTCTGGAAGTTTGGGAGACCAAGGGTTATGAAATTGCTGAGGCCACTGCGACATTGCTCTTCCCACGTTGGGTAATTAGCGAAGATACCGTTAAGAAAGCTGAGCACTGGTTAGAAGTAACCGGCAAGGATGCATCTCACGCAATGCGCCGCACAGTTGCTGAAGGACAAGACTCAATGACCCGCTCGCTGAAAGCACGAGCTGCCGATAAGTAGTATCTATTCGATATGAGTTAAGACTGAGTCTTTTGACTCGGTCTTTTCTTTGCGCTCACCAGTTGCCGCATAAACAATTACTGAAATTAACAGAAAAATTCCTAGTGGAGCGCCGACAAAATAAAGAGCGGTCTGTGCTGCACTTAGAGATTCACCTGGCATCGCACCATCTTCTTGGGCCATGTTGAACTTCGAAGCAGCTTGAATAAGTTGAATCATCATGGGGGTAAGTGTAATTGACTTAAGCAGTAGCTGCTGACGCACCAAATGGTTCTAGATATGGCAGCCAACGATTTTCGGTTCTGCCCGTGCCCAGAATTCGCCAAGCTGCACCAACTGGTTCGCGCGGAAGTGATCTAAGTCGCCAACCTAATTCTTTCAGCGGTTTATCAGCCTTGGCATGATTACAACGATGGCAAGCAGCAACCACATTTTCCCAATTATGACCGCCCCCGCGAGAGCGAGGAATCACATGATCAATTGATGTTGCAGAATTGCCGCAATAAACACAACGGCCGCCATCACGGGCAAAAATTGCTCGCCGAGAAAGTGGAACGGCGTGACGATATGGAATTCGCACAAATTTATTTAATCTAATTACCGATGGCAGTGAAACTTGGCCAGTTGCATAATGAAGTACGACGCCAGAATCTTCAACCGTAGTTGCACGATGATTCAAAACTAAAATAAGCGCGCGACGATCTGACACAACACCTAGCGGTTCGTAGGTGGCGTTTAAGATAAGTGCTCGCGACATAATCGATCCCCGATCGAAGCGCGTGGCTCGCGCCGATTGGCATATCTTGCCGTAAAAGTTCTGCGAAAGAGCGGATTTCTAGCGCCTTTTAGGTTAAGAATTCGTTAGAGTCAGGCTCATTATGAATTTCACTGTGAAAGAAGCTATCGACTGGTTCAGCGGCGCGCCACTGCGCATCCTGCTAGTTCTGCTAATTGCTAGCGCAACCCAATACTTTGGCAAGCGAGCCATAACCCGCGCCATGAACCGGCTGGCAACTGCCGATCTGCGTCCTGGACTACGAGGCGTGGGCACTCGCCAAAAAGAACGGGCCAAAACAACTGGCACAGTTCTAAGCAGCACCTTGAATTCAGTTATCTGGCTAATTGCTTTTGCCACAGTGCTAGGTGAGTTCGGATTTAACTTAGGCCCATTTATTGCCTCAGCCGGTGTTATTGGCGTGGCCCTTGGTTTAGGTGCACAAACAATTGTGCGCGATGTGATCTCTGGAATTTTTATGTTAGTTGAAGATCAATACGGAGTCGGCGATACCGTTGAAGTTCTAGAAATCAAAGGTGTGGTCGAAAAAGTTGGACTGCGTATTACAACTGTGCGCGATAGCAACGGCACTCTTTGGTACCTGCGCAATGGTGAAATTCTTAAAGTTGGAAACTCAAGTCAATCTGCTTGATTAACTAAACCAGCAGCTGCCATTTCTAAATAGCCCCACAAGGTTTCTTTGTGCGCAGCATCAATTTCAACCCCATCAACAGCTTTGCGCATGGCGTTGATCCAGGCATCATGAGCCACGCGGTCAATATGAAAACCAGCATGGCGCATTCGCAAGCGAGGGTGTCCGCGTTCTTCAGAATAAGTTGTTGGCCCGCCCCAGTATTGTTCTAAGAACATTTGTAATCTCTGGGCAGCACCCTTCATATCTGAATCTGGATACATTGGACGCAAAACTGGGTCGGTCGCAACGTGTGCGTAGAACTGTGAAACTAAATCGGCAAAGAAAGCTTGCCCGCCAACTTCATCGTAGAAAGTCACTTAACTCGCAACCAAACCGTAGTATCAGTTGGCAACTTATCGCCAGTTAATGGACCACTTGAAAGTAATACTTCAGCCCCTGCTGGTAATGAAATCTCCTTGCCAAAGTTCACATAGCAAACGAAATTACCGGGGCGAGCAAAAGCAATTACTTCATCGTTGACTTCAAGCCAAGTCATTGGGCCATCACCCATTCCAGCCTCGGCCTTACGAATAGCTAGCGCTTTGCGATACATAGAAAGCGTTGAGCCCTCGACGCCATCTTGTTGCGAAGCTGCGAACCTGCCCCACCACTCGCTCTGCGGTAACCATGCTTCAACTGGCTTTAGTGATTCATTTGCCGAAAATCCAAATGCGCCGGTTGGTTCGTGATGCCAAGGCAGTGGCACACGACAACCATCGCGACCACGATCGACTTTGCCACTCATTACCCAACGTGGGTCAGTTAAGCGATCTTCGGGAATATCGCGCACTTCCGGTAGCGCTAACTCTTCACCTTGGTAAACATAGGCACCACCTGGCAGCGCCAACATTAATAGCGCACCAGCTCGCGCGCGACGAGTACCACGTTCCAAATTAAATTTCTTAGCATCGCCCTGGCGGTGCAGCGTTGATTTATCCACGTTTAACAACCCTAGATCGAAGCGATCAACCGAGCGAACTAAATCGTGATTGTTAAATACCCAAGAAGACGGGGCGCCGACTTCAGCCATTGCTGCCATCGAAGTAACAATGCGCCCCTTAATCTCAGTGGCAGCCCAGAGTGTGATTAGGAAATCAAAGTTAAATGAATTAGCTAATTCATCAGGGCGTAAGTAACGAGCAATCCTA
>CANLAY010000014.1 GCA_947488635.1 Candidatus Nanopelagicaceae bacterium | reverse complement strand
GTTCCGGGGATAGAGGGCCCCGTCACAGGAGGTCAATCTTGCCAGTTTCAGGCTCAGATACGAAATCGAGCGGGAGCCTAGCCCTGCTCTTCAAGAGCGCGTTTAGCGGGGTTTCCAGAGCGAGATTTCTTCTTAGGCGGCTGATTGCCCTTATTTGGCGCGCTCATACCTGGGATTGCAGCCCCTGGCGGAAGTCCCATGCCAGCCGGCATGCCCGCAGGAACTTTGCCGTTTCGCATCTGCTTCATCATTTTCTGAGCCCCAGTGAAGCGTTCAACTAATGAATTCACTTCAGATACTTGGCGACCACTACCCGCTGCAATACGAGCACGACGCGACCCATTTAGAACTTTTGGATCGCGGCGCTCAGTTGGTGTCATCGATTGCACAATTGCCTTGGTGCGCACGATTTCAGATTCATCAAAGTTTTCGATCTGTTTCTTCATGGCACCGGCGCCAGGCAACATGCCCAAGATCTTGCCCATTGAACCCATCTTTGACATGGCTGAAATCTGTTCTAGGAAATCTTCGAGAGTGAAGTCATCGCCGCGTGCAAATTTTTCTTCCATCTTCGCAGCGCCTTCGCCACTAAATGCCTTCTTTGCTTGTTCGGCTAGCGTTGCAACATCGCCCATACCTAAGATGCGCGAAGCCATGCGATCGGGATGGAATAAATCAAAGTCTGCTAATTTTTCACCGGTAGAAGCAAACATAATCGGCTTGCCAGTTTGCGTAACGATTGAGAGTGCTGCGCCACCTCGTGCATCACCGTCTAACTTAGTCAGCACTACCCCATCGAAACCAACGCCATCTTGAAATGCTTGCGCTGTGCGAACAGCATCTTGACCGGTCATGGCATCGACTACAAAGAGAATTTCATGAGGTGATATTGCATCACGAATATTTTTGGCTTCTTGCATTAACTCTTCATCGACGCCCAGGCGACCTGCAGTATCAACAATTACAATGTTGTGAAGTTTTGCTTTGGCGAATGCAATACCTTCGCGTGCAACTTCTACTGGATTGCCGACACCATTACCTGGCTGAGGTGCAAACACTGGGATACCGGCGTTCTGACCAACCACCTGTAATTGAGTTACTGCGTTCGGGCGTTGTAAATCCGAAGCAACCAAGATTGGGGTATCGCCCTGGTCGCCAAAATACTTGGCCAGCTTTCCGGCCAAAGTCGTTTTACCAGCGCCTTGCAAACCAGCCAACATGATTACCGTTGGAGCTACTTTTGCTAAGCGAACTCGACGAGCTTGGCTGCCGAGTAATTCAACAAGTTCTTTGTTAACGATTTCAAATATTACTTGGGCTTGATTAGAACCCGCTTGCAGATCGATAAGGACCGCTTTTGCCTGAACTTCAATTTTGCTGACAAACTCTTCAACTACCGATAAAGATACGTCGGCATCTAGTAAAGCTTGTCGAATCTCTTGGCAAACATTTGAGATATCTGAATTAGATAACTTTCCACGTGATCGCAGCGATGCAAATGCGCTGCTGAACCGATTGCCAAGAGACTCGAACATAGCCCCATCCTACTAATTGCGACCCCTCTAGCTAAATCATCTAGCGGCTAAATTGCTTCTGACCCTCGCTCGCCGGTGCGCACGCGAACCACTTCCTCGACTGGCGTTGTCCAAACTTTGCCATCACCGATCGAGCCAGTCGAAGCTGCCTTAACGATTACTCCGACCACGGAATCAGAGTCTTCATCATCGACAAGAACTTCAACTCTTACCTTTGCGATCAGGTCAACCTTGTATTCAGCACCGCGGTAAACCTCAGTGTGACCACGCTGGCGACCAAAGCCACTTGCTTGTGAAACGGTGATGCCCTTTACGCCAAAAGTTTCGAGCGCATCTTTTACTTCTTCCAACTTGTGAGGCTTCAAAATTGCTGTTACTAGTTTCATATTAAGGAACCTCCACGAGTTGATCCGGACATTTCATAAGCAGATTCGGCATGTTCATTGAAGTCGACGCCCTCTAATTCAGATTCCTTAGTGACCCGGAATCCGATGGTCTTTTCAATCGCAAAACCGATGATCAAAGTAGCGAAGAAGGAGTAGCCGGCAACCATGGCAACTGCGAGTGCTTGCTTACCAAGCAGTGCGGTTCCGCCACCGAAGAACAAACCATCTAGGCCAATGCTGTTAACCGCACTTGATCCGAAGAGTCCGATTGATAGTGAGCCCCAGATGCCGCCGACTAAGTGCACGCCGACTACGTCTAAGGAATCATCAAAGTTAAACAGATACTTCATGCCAACTGCAACTGAGCAGATAACGCCGGCCAAGAAGCCAATTACAACTGCCGCCCATGGTGCCACGAATGCGCAAGCTGGTGTGATTGCTACTAGACCAGCGACTGCACCAGATGCGGCGCCAAGAGTTGTCGCATGCCCATTGCGAACCTTTTCAACAAGGATCCAACCAATAAGTGCGGCAGCTGCAGCAACTTGAGTATTTAAGAAAGCTAAACCAGCGATGCCATTTGCACCCAGTGCTGAACCAGCGTTGAAGCCGAACCAACCAAACCAAAGTAGGCCCGCACCAAGCATTACCAATGGCAATGAGTGTGGACGCATTGATTCTTTACGCCAGCCAATACGCTTTCCTAAAACAATTGCGAGTGCTAAACCAGCAGCACCAGCATTAATGTGAACGGCAGTACCGCCCGCAAAATCCTGCACACCTTTGGCAGCTAAATAGCCAGCACCTGTTACAACATCGCCGACCTTGTTGCCGAAAGCAAATACCCAGTGCGCGACTGGTAAATAAACAACGGTTGTCCAGATCGCTACAAAGATTGTCCACGGAACAAACTTGGCACGATCAGCAATCGCACCTGAGATAAGTGCCGGCGTAATAATCGCGAACATCAATTGGAAGGCTGCAAAAACTAGAAGTGGAATCGGATACTCGCCACCATTGTTGGCAACTGCATCAACTTGATTTCCTAGATCAGAAATCTTGATCGCGCCATACCAAGCAGATTTACCATCGACGCCAAAAGCTAATTCAAAGCCGTAGATAACCCAGATGATGCTGACAACGCCAATTGTTGCCATTGACATCATCATCATATTTAAAACGCTTTTGGTGCGAACCATGCCGCCATAGAAAAATGCGAGGCCCGGAGTCATCAGCAAGACCAATGCAGAACTTGCCAACATCCAAGCGGTATCACCGGTACTGATATCCATAAATAATCACCTTCGAAGAGTTTGTCCGATTCTCGCCTTTGAGATGGCGGTAATCTCTCTCAAACTGATTACAGGAATTCGCCCGAAATGTTACGTGGGCGTTAAAAGATCAGCTTATTGCGCGTCCAAAATGCCAGTTATGTAAATTTCCGGGTCAAAGGGCGTGAGGTCGCCTATGGCCTCCCCTGTGCCGATCCATTTAATCGGCAGATCAAGCTCATGTTCAATCGCAAGGGCAATACCGCCTCGTGCGCTGCCATCTAACTTAGTTAAAACAATGCCAGTAACTTCAACTGCCTCTGAAAATAATTTCGCTTGGCTCAAACCATTTTGACCAGTCGTTGCATCTACTACCAATAGCACTTCATTGACTGGCGTGACTTTTTCAATTACTCGTTTAATTTTGCCTAGCTCGGCCATGAGATCTGCTTTGTTCTGCAATCTACCTGCCGTATCAATTACTAAATATTGATAATTATCAGCAATCGCTTTAGTAGCGCTATCAAATGCCACAGCTGCTGGTTCGCCATTTGGTTTTCCAGTGATAACAGTTAGCCCGATACGCGTTGCCCAAGTTTGTAATTGTTCAACGGCTGCTGCACGAAAAGTATCAGCAGCCCCTAGCAACACTCGGTTGCCATCGCTTGAAATATTTGCAGCTAACTTGGCAACTGAGGTTGTCTTACCCGTGCCATTGACGCCAATAACTAAAATTGTAGTTAAGCCAGTCTCTGAAATATCCAATGTGCGTGGCTTAGAACTAAGCAACGCCGTTAGCGCTTCACGAATAGCTTCAAGGGGTTCTTCGGATTTACTTTTCTTAGCAGCAGCCAAGATGGCATCGGTTAACGATGCACCTAAGTCTGAGGCAATTAATTCACTATAAAGCTCATCCCAATCAGCAGCTGTTATGGATGAGGTGCGAGTGACTTTAGAGAGAAACTTTTTAAAGAAGCCCATGGTTAACGGCGCCTATACATCTCTGCTTATTCGTTATTTGATTCGCGCAGACGTTGCGAGATAACTTCAGTTACACCGTCACCACGCATGGTTACGCCATAAAGAGCATCCGCAATTTCCATCGTGCGCTTCTGGTGAGTAATGATGATTAGCTGCGATGTTTCGCGCAGTTCTTCAAGCACGCCTAATAGACGACCTAGGTTGACATCATCAAGGGCTGCTTCAACTTCATCCAAGACATAGAACGGACTTGGACGTGCTTTAAAGATTGCGATCAACATCGCAACGGCAGTTAAGGACTTTTCACCACCAGAGAGCAGGGAAAGACGCTTAATCCGCTTTCCAGGTGGGCGAGCTTCAACATCGACACCACTATTTAACAAGTCATCTGGGTTGGTCAGAATCAAGCGACCATCGCCACCTGGGAATAGCCGAGCGAAGATAGTTTCAAACTGTTCAGCAGTGGCTTCGAATGCTTCCATGAAGATCTGCTGAACACGATCATCAACTTCTTTGACAATATCCAAGAGGTCTCTGCGAGTATTCTTCAAATCTTCGAGTTGCTCAGCTAAGAACTTCAAGCGCTCTTCAAGAGATGTGTATTCCTCAAGTGCCAACGGGTTGATCTTGCCGAGCAAGGAGAGCGAACGCTCGGTTGCAGCCAAGCGCTTCTCTTGTTGATCGCGGCGATATGGAATTAGTTCAGTTGTAATGATTTCACCGGCTTCATTTTCAATAAAGGTAGGCACATCATTATCTGGCCCATATTCATTAACCAGCGTTTCAGTATCAATGCCTAATTCTTCAACTGCCTTAGATTCAAGTTGTTCAATACGCATACGTTGTTCGGCGCGAGCGATTTCATCTTTATGCACACTAGATGTAAGCACTTCTAGTTCAGCAGCTAGCTCGCGATTACGAGCACGAGCTGAAAGAGTTTCACCTTCACGGATCGAACGTGCTTCTTCTAGCGCAGCGCGCTGCGTAGCTGCCTTAGCAATAGATCGTTCAATATGAATTAACGCTTCGTAAGCTGCTTCGGCAATTGCTTGAGAAATAACTGCGCCACGTGCACGTGCGCCACGACGAGAGACTGCGCGTTCTGAAGCTTCGCGCTCTGTGACAGCAGCTTCGACAAGTGCCTTGATGCGAGCTGCCAGTGAATCCAAACGTTCTTCACTGGTACGAACCGCTAGTCGCGCTTCAACTTCAGTGGTACGCAAACCAGAAACGCGCTCGCGCAAAGCATCTGCCTGTGAATGATCAGGATTAGCGATCTCACCCGATTGAGTTAGTTGGCTTTGCGCCGACTGTAGTTCGCCCTCATCGCGGCTCTTAACTGTTGTGGTTTCAGTAATTGCCGAATTCAAACGCTCAACTTCGGCTGTTGCTGACTTCATGTGCTGGCCGGCAACTGCTAGTTGCTCAGTGATTGCCGCAATTCGAGCATCAGATTCATTTAGCTTAGAGAGTGCAACGTCGAAAGCAGATTGCTTGCTGTCGATCTCAAGAGCTGCCGAATTAATTGCAAATTTCAGTCGATCACATTCATTAGTAATAGTTTGTAGTTCACCGCGTAACTTCTCAATAAGCGCTTTGACTTCGATCAGTGAATTGATGTTCTTAGAACCACCACGAGCACGAGATTTAGTAAAGAAATCGCCATCGCGAGTTACCACAGTTAGTTCTGGGTGGTTGCGCAAAATATCAGCCGCTTGGGCTGCTGTCTCGCTAACTACAGTTTTGCCTAGGAGATCTGAAATTAAATCAGAAACAGAACTTGATCGAATATGGGCAGTTATCGAAGTTAAGCCGCCAGCAAGAGCAACCGAATTAGCACCTTGGTTGTGATGAACTAAAACATCAGCTTGGCCAAGATCTTCACTGCGCAGCGTGCTTAGTGCAGTAATCGCTGCCGAAATATCTTGCACCACAATGGCATCTGCTAATTGGCCAAGAGCTGCTGCAACTGCATTTTCCCAACCAGCATCAATTTCAATTAAAGAGGCAAGTGAACCCAGAGTGGCCAGGCCACGAGGTTCACGTAGTAGTGCTGCTGCGCCGTTTCGTGATTGCGCAGATAGTTCTAGCGCCTCGAGCTTTGACTCCAGTGCGTTACGGGAACGATCAGCAATTCGTTCCGCATCTACTAATTTCTGATGTTCATCGCGCGAGTTAGCAAGTGCTGACTTAGCACTTTCAAAGGCGGCATCTAAACCCAGTTCGCCCGAATCAGCGCTAGCAATTTCTAATTCATGTGCTGCATATTCCCGTTGCGCTAAATCGCGGCGATTGGCGGCTTCATCACGTGCTTTGGTTAAGCGCGCAATTTCTTCAGAAATGGCATCTAGGCGTGCTGCTAATGACTTGATATGGCCTTCTTGACGCGCTGTACCTTCGCGTTGATCAGCAATTGCCCGAAGCGCCGCGGCAATGCGATTTTCTTCTGCAACTAACACTGCTTCAGCAGCCACTAAAGCCTGTGATGCCTCGCTCAAATTGGTACGGGAAAGTTGCACAACTGTTTGCAATTGAGATTCTTCGCCGCGCAGATTCTGCGCCTCTGCTTCTAGGGCAACTGGATCGCGACCCGCGGTGCGTGCTTCTTCAGCTTCTTCAGCAAGAAAACGAGAACGTTCTTGGGCCAAGCTCTGAGTTCCGCGGAACTTCTCGCGCAGCGAATTCAACTGGTAGAAAGTCTCTTGGGCTTTAACTAAGCGTGGGCTATCAAATGCTGCTTGTGAATCTAACTCTTCTTCGCGGCGGCGAACTTCATTTAGCTCGGCTTCAACCAGTGAGCGTTTTTCACGGAGCGCAGTTTCGTCAGCAACTTCGGCTGTTAAAGTCTTAGAAAGTTCAATGTAATCATCCGCTAGCAAACGTAACTTCGCATCGCGCAGATCAGCTTGAATAGTTGCAGCTTTCTTCGCAACTTCAGCTTGACGACCCAGTGGCTTTAATTGGCGGCGAAGTTCAACTGTTAAATCTTGTACGCGCGCCATATTGGTCTGCATTGAATCTAACTTGCGCAGCGCTTTCTCTTTGCGCTTGCGATGCTTTAGAACTCCGGCTGCTTCTTCAATAAAGCCACGACGTTCTTCAGGGGTAGCCATCAAGATGGCATCGAGTTGGCCTTGACCAACGATCACGTGCATTTCGCGACCAATACCAGAGTCGCTGAGTAGTTCCTGAATATCTAATAAGCGCGATGCTTCACCATTTATTTGATACTCACTTTGACCACTGCGGAATAAAATTCTAGAAATTGTAACTTCGGCATAATCAATAGGTAGAGCACCATCAGAATTATCAATTGTCACGGAAACTTCGGCTCGACCAAGCGGCGAACGACCGCTGGTACCGGCGAAAATAACATCTTCCATTTTGCCGCCGCGCAGCGATTTGGCGCCTTGCTCACCCATAACCCAGGTAAGGGCATCGACCACATTTGATTTTCCAGAGCCGTTTGGACCGACCACGCAGGTTATGCCTGGCTCGAGGCGCAGGGTCGTCGATGACGCGAAGGACTTAAAGCCCTTGAGCGTGATGCTCTTCAAATACACGCGGCAAACTTACCTTGCCGCAGGCTCTACTTCTGACAGTACGGGCAGAAATGAGAGGATCGATTTGCGAAAGAAATTCTTTTTATCAATCGGCCACATCTAGAACATGGTTCACCTTCGCAACCATAAACCTCTAGTTGAACCTCAAAGTAACCACTCTCGCCATTTACATTTATATATAGATCATCAAATGAAGTGCCGCCAGATTCCAAGGCTCTAGCCATAATTTCGCGAGCACTATCGATCAGTAAATCAATTTTCTTCGCAGATAGATCACCACAGATACGTTTCGGATGAATCTTTGCCGCCCAAAGTGATTCATCGGCATAAATGTTTCCGATTCCACTCAAAATTTGCTGATCTAAGATCGCACTTTTGATTTTGCTCTTACGGTTTCGCAAGTTTGCCACAACGGCAGCTTGATCAAAGTTGGGATCAAATAAATCGGCCGCAATATGTGATGCCATGGATGGAATTCCATCGTTTAAATTATCAACAGCTAGCCACCCGAAGGTGCGCTGGTCGATGAAACGTAGTTCACGGTTCTTCGCCATTCCGCCAGCCAAGGTAAATCTCGCCCGCACATGGCGTTCATCAGCTTTGCCGATTGGTTGGACTAAGAACTGGCCACTCATTCCAAGGTGTGCCATAAGTACTTGTGGGCGATCCAATTCAAACCATAAGAACTTACCGCGACGGTTGATACCAGTGACTTTTGCGCCCTCTAAGGAATTAATAGGTGCCCAAGAGTCAGGACGTTCAACGCGTGGATGTAGCTTTTGAATATTCTTTAACTTCTTACCGATCACCCAACGCTCTAAACCGCGTCGGACCGTTTCAACTTCCGGAAGTTCCGGCATCTTTTAAAAAATTTTCAGCTTTAAGAAACTCGTATGCAGCACGGGCCGCATATTGTTCAGCTTCGCGCTTGCTTTTGCCTTCGCCCTGGCCAACTACCACTCCACCAAGTGCTACCAATGCTTTAAAACTCTTGTCATGATCTGGTCCATCTTCGGTAACTGAATACTCAGGAACGCCTTTGCCATTAGCGGCTGCGAATTCTTGTAACGCCGTTTTGCCATCAAGACCGGCGCCTTTAGCAATTGCACTTGTCAATGTGTCAGCAATTAGTGTACGCACGAACTCAGTGCTCTTTTCAAAACCTTGATCAATATAAACGGCGCCAATTAGCGCCTCGAGGGCATCGGCTAATAGTGAATTCTTATCGCGACCGCCAGTTGTTTCTTCGCCACGACCTAAGCGAATGTATTTTCCTAATTGCAAAGTGCGAGCGATATCGGCAAGTGCGCGCATATTTACAATGCCCGAACGAAGTGGAGATAACCGAGATTCATCAAGATCTGGGTACTTCAAATAAAGTTCTTCGGTAACAATTAGACCCAGAACTGAATCACCTAAGAATTCAAGGCGTTCATTTGTTTCTTTCGCACCGCTTTCATAAGCAAAAGAGCGATGCGTAAACGCTAATTCAAGAAGTACCGGATCAACTTCAAATCCGATCTGCTTAGTTAGCGCTGAATACAGATCAGACCTCAAGTACCTGACGACGGTTATATGTACCGCAAGTTGGGCATGCTGTGTGCTGAAGCTTTGGCTGTTGGCACTGTGGGCAAGCCGCTAGCGCAGCTGCGGTTGTTTTCCACATGCTTCGACGTGAACGCGTCTTTGAACGCGACATCTTTCGCTTTGGTACTGGCACGATGCACTTCCTTCACAAGATAAATATCTAGAGAACCGAGCCTAGTCAGGCGCGGTAGGTGGGTAAGTATTCCCTATTTAGGCTCAATCGGGAAATCCAGCCCGTCCAGCGCCTTCCAGCGTGGATCTATGGCTTCGTGGGCATGGTCAGCCGGCAGGCTCGCCCACGTCTCGCCGCACTCGGGGCAAAGGCCTAAGCAATCAACATCGCAGAGTGGGTTAACTGGCAACGCCAAAACTATCGCATCGCGGATCGGAGTCTCCAAATTAAGGATGTCACCTTCCATCATGAACTCTTCATCCAGGTCTAAATCTTCGTCATCGTCGCGCTTTTTCTTGCGTCCGCCGCGATCATTAGTTGCTTCGTAGCGGAAGAGCTCCTGCATGGTGCGATTTAACTCAATCTCAATTGGATCTAAGCAACGCGTGCATTCACCTTTGGCAACTGCATAGATCTGCCCCGTTGCAAGAATTCCTTCAGTAACTGATTCAAGACGCAGATCAACTTCAATAACTTCACCGACTGGTACTGCCATTAGTTCGACGCCCACGCGCTCAAGAATTTCAAGATCAAGTGTGTATTCCTTCATTTCGCCAGCACGACGCGGAAGCTCGTAGGTATTTAGTTCATAAACCCGCTCTGGACGCGACATGACTTCGTTAACCGCTCTTATTTATTTGTCGTCGGCGAGTTGAGAAAGAACATCGCGTTCATCAGCGCCAGCAAGTTTTTCGCGGCCTCGAGTCACAGCATCCATGGTCTTATTCAGAATCACTTCAAGTGTTGCCAGACGAGAGTCAATGTATTTCTCAACTTCAGCACGTTCATCTTCGGCTGCTTCGCGGCCTTGGGCCAAAATGCGCTTTGACTCTTCGCGCGCAGCTTTAACAATTGCAGTTTGTTCAATCATTTGTGCCATTTCTTCGCGAGCACTAGCAACTAGTGCTTCAGCATTTTGATGTCCTTCTTCAATTATCTGATCTCGCTGGGCGATAATTTGCTGTGCGTATTCAAGATCTTTCGGCAAACCATCTCTGATTAAATCAAGTAACTCAAGGAATTCACCGCGATGAAGTACGAAGGATGCTGAAAGTGGAACTCCTCGGGCATCTTCTACTTGTTGGATTGCGGCATTTAAATTCTCTAGTGATTCCATAATTACTTTCCTGCTTTCCGGGCTTTTAAGGCCGCATTCACAACTGGTGGAACCATGCTGGACACATCACCGTTGTAGTGCGCCAGCTCTTTGATCAACGAAGAAGATAGGAACGAATGAGTTGGCGAAGTTGCCATAAACATTGACTCTACCCCAGAACCCTGCAAATTAACTTGTGCCATTTGTAACTCGTAATCGAAATCTGACATCGCGCGTAAGCCTTTGATGATCACGTCAATATTATTTGCCTTGCAATACTCGCCAAGTAAACCTTTCCAAGAATCAACTTTCACATTGCCAAACTTGGCAGTTGTTTCGGCGATCATGGCCATGCGCTCTTCGACCGTGAAATAGCCTTCTTTAGTCCGATTATTTCCAACCGCGACAATGACTTCATCAAATTGTGCGCTAGCACGTTCAATAATGTCGAGATGTCCATAAGTGATGGGATCAAATGATCCTGGGCATACGGCGCGTTTCATAAGGCAAACGCTAGCAAGGTATCGCGAAGTAAGCCATTTTCACGCGTGGTTTTAGGCGTGGTTTAAATAGTAAATCGTGGCTTGACCGTAATTCTTACTGCGCGCCAGTTCATATCCAACTGGCCAGATTGGCTCCTTGGATCGGCTTGTTCGTTCTACTGCGATAAGTGCATCATCACTTAAGAAATCACCAAGATGTAAATTGCTTAGCACTTCTTCGAGATCACTATTTGAATAATCATATGGCGGATCAATATAAACAATTTCGTATTTAATCTTTGCTGGAACTTTAACGAACTGCTCAGCGTTCATAGCAAATAGCTGAAACTTTCCAGCCGGCTTAGCCGCTGCAACAATCTCAATATTTGCATTGATCGTGCGTTGTGCACCGAAATCTTTTTCTACTGCATGGACGATTGATGCGCCTCGAGATTGTGCCTCTAACCCAATTGCGCCACTGCCAGCAAAAAGATCTAAAAAATTTAGTCCAGCAAATTCGCCAAACTCAGAAGTAAGAGAGGAAAATATTGCTTCGCGAGCCCGATCTGAAGTCGGTCTGGTTGCATCAGCAACACTGGCCAATGGTCGCCCTTTTGCCACACCTGCAATAATTCGCATAACTAACTATCCCCGATCGATGAATTCACTTGCAGTGTCTAATTCTAATTGAGCCAGCGCTTTAGCTAATTCACTTTCCTGGCTAAGGGTTGGATCTTGTTCGATCAGGGCGGTAGCTTCATCGCGAGCAACTTCAATCATGGCTTCATCGCGAAGAACTCTAAGCAGCCGTAACTTTGATTTGGCACCAGATTGTGAAGCGCCCATGACATCACCTTCGCGCCGTTGTTCAAGGTCGATGCGAGAGAGTTCAAAGCCATCTTGTGTTGCCGCAACCGCCTCTAAACGCACTCGGGCTGGAGTTTCTGGTTCAGCGCCAGTTACCAGTAGACATAAACCTGCTGCGCTTCCGCGGCCTATACGACCACGTAATTGATGTAATTGAGAGACACCAAATCGATCAGCATCCAT
>CANLAY010000013.1 GCA_947488635.1 Candidatus Nanopelagicaceae bacterium | reverse complement strand
GTGAACTATCTTCGCTATCTGAATCGCTATCACCTGCTGCGATGCCTTCAACTACTGGTTCATCACTCTTGGCAGCTTTGGCAGGAGCTGATTTCTTAGCTGGTGCCTTTTTCGCTGGAGCTTTCTCGGCAATGGGAGCAGCTTGAAAGATTGCTACTGGAATTACAGCGGCCTTTTTAGCCGGTTTAGTTTTCTTCTCATCAGGGCTCGCAGCGTCGATGCTGGCAGATTCTGTTTTGGGTGCAAGCGGGGTAGTTTCTGGGCTTACTTCAGCCTTAACCTTGGGAGTCTTTTTAGCCGCGCGCTTACGAGGGTTTTTTGGCGCAATTGCCATCTCTTCAAATCCTAAATGCACTCACTGAGTGCGGGTCTGGCTTAAAAATCAAATTCATTACGCGGGTGCGTATTCGTTAAAACCTTTAAGCAAATCTTTGGTAGTTCGCGCTAAACACTGGTCGCGATGATCGCGGGTGCGCGCCGAACTGTTGCCTAAGTATGACAGATGAGGCCCGAAATCCAAATTAAGCGTGAATTAGCCGCGCTGGCGAGCGTGAACGTTCTGCAACAGACCAAATCCGATCAAAGTCGCGAACATACTCGAACCGCCATATGACATAAATGGCAGTGGCACACCAGTCATCGGCATTAGCCCTAGCGTCATGCCAATATTTTCAAAAGTCTGGAAGGCAAACCACGCCACTACCCCAGTGCATACCAGTCGCCCGTAAGGGTCGGTAGCGCGCCGCGCGATACCAAATGCTCGCATCAATAAAGTTAAATACAACAAAATAATTACGCCACAACCAAGGAAGCCAAGTTCTTCGCCAGCTACCGTGAAAATAAAGTCAGTCTGTTGTTCCGGCACAAAGCGACCATTTGTTTGCGGACCATTAAACAAACCCGTTCCGATTAAGCCACCTGACCCAACTGTTATTCGAGCTTGTCGTAATTGGTAGCCGCTGCCCTGGGTATCGGCATTTGGGTTCACAAAAGATTGCAAACGCTTAACTTGATACTGATCAATCACGCCAGATTGAACTGCCCCAAAGACGCCAACGACAGCAACTAAAATTAGCGCAACAACCCAGCGGCCAGAAGCACCAGAGGCTGCAATAATTGTTAGAACAGAGCAACTAATAATAAAAACGGTTCCCATATCTGGTTGTAATAGAATTAGCACAACTGGAAGTGCGGCTACAACTAAAGACTGAACTATATTTTGGTTACTCGGAATATCACTGTCATGGCCGCGTTCGGACAGAATCATTGACATGCCCACGATAATTGAGATCTTGGCTAATTCGGCTGGCTGAATTTGGAATCCACCGGGAAGTGCGATCCAAGCTTGCGCGCCGTTTACTTCCGAACCTAAGCCTGGGATCAATACAAAACCCAGACCTAAGACACCTAAAGCCCAAACAATTGGTGTGTAGGCACGAAGTAACCGGTAATCAATCAAAGTAGTGCCCCAAGCAAGCGCGCAGCCAATTGCAATGTTAATTACGTGGCGCTTTAGGTAGTACTCCGGGTCTAAACCATTTGCGGCATACCAATCACGGGTTGCTGCATAAACCAAAAGCGTTCCGATAAATAAGAGAGCTGCAACTGCGGCGGTGAGAATTGGATCAAAGCCGCGGAAAAACGAACGATTCTTGTTGTAGTTAAAGCGCGGAGTAACCAGACTCATGGTGTGGCTCCAATCGCTTTAACTTTAGTGGCAGGTGAAATCTTAGGCAGCGTTGTCGGTAAACCATTAGGGAAAATCGCATTTTCTGGAACAACTTTCCTATTTACGACCCCAAAAATTGCCTCATAGATTTTACGAACTCCGACTCCAGAGCTAGATGCTCCATACCCGCCTTGGCTAACCATCATGACAACTGCATATTGCGGATTCTTTGATGGCGCAAAGGAGGCAAACCAAGAAGTGTCGTCTTTGGAAGATCCATTTGGATTACGACCAAAAACTTGTGCGGTTCCAGTTTTCCCGCTTACCTCAACTGGGAAACCCGAGAAAGCACCAGCGCCGGTTCCACTGACAACAACCTCACGTAGCGCTCCTTGTAAAAACTTAATCGTCTTTGGGGTCGCCGCAATAGTTCCAGTCTTTACTGGATCAATTGACTTTAAAACTGTTCCGTCGGTTTTAACAATTGCCCGTCCCACACTTGGTTGCCACAAAGTTCCACCATTAGCGATTGCGGCATACATTTGCGTTAACTTCAGCGGGGTAACCAAAGTGTCACCTTGGCCAATCGAAAAGTTAACTGCGTCTCCGGCACGTACTTTGTTGCCATCAAGGCAATTCTCTTTAGCTAGCAATAACAGGAACTGAGTTTGCTGGGACTTAGCCGCTTTCTCGCGATAATTGCAGTAGAAATCTTTATTGGCGTCATACCAACTCTGTTTCCAAGCCCGATCAGGCAAGCGGCCGGCAGATTCGGAAGGTAGATCAACGCCGGTTGTCTTGTTGATTTGAAATCCATCGGCTGCCTTAAAGAAGTAATCTTTAGGGTTTTTGATCGGAGATAAGCCACCGTCACGTAGCCACTCATCAAATGAGATCTGATACCAAACCGTGTCACACGAGATAGCAAGTAATTTCTTAATTGAGGCGGTGCTCTGGGCTTTGCTTTCGAAGTTATTAAAAACTCTCGTTCCAACTTTTACATTTGCCGGACAGGAATATGACTTTGTTAGGTCATAGCCAGCATTGGTTGATGCCATGATTGAAACAACTTTAAATGTTGAAGCTGGCGCAAAACGACCTTGGATTGGTCTGGAAAGTGCCGGCACGCCGTTTGTTTCACTGAACAGTGCCTCTGCTTGCTTAACAGTTAAACCTTTCTCCCACATGTTTGGGTCAAATGTTGGATATGAAGCCATTGCAATAATGCGCCCAGTCTTTATATCCATAACAACCGCTGCAGCTGAATCAGCGCGATACCCATTGGCTCTAGAGCGAGCAACTGCATCAGCTAGCGCCTTTTCGGCAGCGGCTTGCACACGAATATCAAGGCTAGTTACCAAGTGATCTCCGGGGACAGAATTAGTATTTTGCCCTTCACTGGTAATTGCTTCTTTGCGATCAACAATTACTGTACGAATTCCAGGAATACCGCGCAAGTAAGAATCGTATTGAATCTCTAAACCACTCTTACCGATTGATTCGCTGCGATAGTAAGTCTTGCCATTTACGCCAGATAAATCGGCATCAGTCAGTGGGCCGACATAACCTAAAACATGAGCAGCATTTACATCAACGGTCCCTGGGTAATTTCGAATCGCAATCGGCGTTGCATCCACCCCAGGAAATTCATCAGGTCGCTCGACGACTTGTAGTGCAACATCAGCACTTGCCTCTTTAGTTATCGGAATCGGTTGATAGCGAGTACCCGTCCAGCAGCCAGAGCGACTGCCAACTTTTAGCTCACCGCACAAACGTGTTTTTTGGTAGACATCTTGGTACTGCAACTTCAATAACTTGGCTAACTTCTTAAGCACTGCGACGCCTTTATCTGGCTGCTTATCAAGTGCCAAACGATCAATAGTTACCGCTAAACCAGTGCGATTAAGGGCTAATGGCACGCCTGAGGAATCCACGATTAAGCCTCGGGTGGCCGGGAAAATGGTGTCACGACTTTGAATACTAAGTGCCGCCTCGCGATATTTAGGCCCAGCTGCAACTTGCAGATAAAAAAGTCGGCCAAAGAGGGCCATTAATAATGAAATAATCATGATTTGAATAACGAGCATGCTTAATCGCGTGCGTTGATTCATATCCGCATCCGACTATCAAAAGCTAAATCATGTAACCAAGCAACGGCCGGCAATAACAACGGCGTTACCACCATGGTCCAAACTGCACTACCAATAATCGTCGTTAGAGTTTGCGCGAAACTAGTTGCCGTAATTCCTAATAAGAAACCCGTAACTAAATATGAGGCTAGAACAATTACCTGTGACAGCGTCACTATCAAAATCAAACTTAATGGATTGCCACGCTTATTTTCATCACCATATGATAAAAATGAGATTGCATAACTCATCAAAACTAAAATAAGCGTCCAGTGCCCTAGCGGACCGCTGGTACTTGGCGATAGGTCGAGCAAAATGCCAGCCCCGAATCCAACCGTTGCTGCAACCTCGGGCGTACTAAGAGCTGCCCAAAGAAGTGTCAGAATCAAAAAGATTGAGAATCCTCCGGCCGGAAAACTGAGTTGATTTACTACAGCTTCCTGGCCAATAAAAAAGAGCGCAAAAATTGTGCTAGTGATCCCAAATCGTCTTAATAACATTTTTGCTTAGTTACCTAATGGTGAGGCAGAAGGTGTTGGCGTAACAAATACGGTAACTGTTGGAATTGGCGTTGGAACTGGCTTTACCGGTGTTAACGCATCGCGCGGATCTGCTTTTGGAGCTTTCACCACAACTGAAACCACACCTAGCCCGCCAAAGTCCACAAAGTACTCAACCGTTGCACTTTGGGTTACCGCTCCTGCAGCATTTGATACTGAAGTCACTCGGCCAACAGGTACGCCAGGCACGAAAGGTTGAGCATTGATGCTGCCGCGGGCCAGCAGAATGTCGCCAACTTTGATGGTTGTTTGGTTATCCAAAAGCTGTAAATTCGCGGTACTTGAGCCTAAGCCGGCCAAAATTCCGATCTGTTGTGTGCCTGCAATGCGAACGCCGACTTTAAAGGCGGGGTCAGTAGCTAGCATCACGATTGCTGAATTTGAAAAGACTTCTTTAACCACACCTACCAAGCCATTGCCCGCGATAACGGTCATGTTCTTTTTGATTCCGTTACCACTGCCAGCATCAATTGTGATGGTTCGCGTAAATGCCAAACTCGAACCTTGTGAAATAACTTTGGCACTTACAATCTTAAAGCGCGCAGTACCGGCTAGATCAAGAATTGATTTGAGTTGTTTGATTTCACCATCTTGGTTCTTGCGTGAAATTAACTGCTCACGCAACTTCTGATTCTGTTTGCGTAGATCTTCAATTTGATTTCGGGTGCGACCAAGTTGGGTAACGTCATTTACAAAGTTTTTAACCGGTGTCAGTACAACACTGCCAGCGCGCTGGAATGGCGAGAGAGCTGTCTGCGTACCGCTACGTAGTCCATCTAGAACATTTACTCCACGCAGATCTAAAGTGATCAGAAATAGCGAAGAAACAATCAGAATTACTAAGAGCAGACGACCGCGGTTCTCGCCGCCGTTACGCATTTAAAGATTCCTATCGACGTGGCTCGGAGATCAAGACCTTTTCTAGGGCCTCAAACTCTTCGATGCACTTTCCGGAACCTTCAGCAACTGCATCGAGTGGACGCTCGGCAATATGAATTGGCATACCAGTCTCTTTACGCAAACGCTCGTCTAGACCCTTTAGTAGCGCACCGCCACCAGTTAGCACAATGCCGCGATCCATCAAGTCACTTGATAGTTCAGGTGGACATTTATCTAGCGTGCTCTTAACTGCGTTAACGATTGCATTTACTGGTTCTTCAAGTGCTTTACGAATTTCAGCAGCTGACACAACAATTGTCTTTGGTAGACCAGTTGCTAAATCGCGACCACGAATTTCGGCATCTGGCTCACCTGGAAGTGGATAAGCCGAACCAATCGCCATCTTGATTTCTTCAGCTGTGCGCTCGCCCAGCAATAGTGAAAATTCCTTCTTAACCCAAGTAATAATGGCTTGATCTAGCTCATCGCCACCTACGCGGATAGATAGGGCTACCACGATGCCGCCGAGTGAAATGACCGCCACCTCAGTTGTTCCGCCACCAATATCGACAACCATGTTGCCAGTTGGTTCGTGAATTGGCAGACCTGCACCAATTGCCGCAGCCATTGGTTCTTCAATAATGTAAACCTTGCGTGCACCTGCTGCGTAACCGGCATCTTTAACTGCACGTTGTTCAACGCCAGTAATACCTGATGGCACACAAACAACAATACGTGGCTTTGCTAAGAAACGACGACGGTGAACTTTTTGAATGAAGTAACGCAACATACGCTCTGTTGTGTCGAAGTCTGCAATAACGCCATCTTTTAGTGGGCGAATTGCCACGATGTTACTTGGGGTACGACCAATCATCTTCTTGGCTTCAAGACCAACTGCCAAAATTCCACCTGTGTCTTGGTTAACTGCAACCACACTTGGCTCATTAAGCACAATGCCACGCCCACGCACATAAACCAAGGTATTTGCGGTACCTAGATCAACTGCCATATCGCGACCGATAAACGACATTCGATTAGCCATTTTTTACTTCCCCCCGTTACCAAAGAAAATATTAATTTCGCGCGCAGCTGATTCTGGTGAATCAGATCCGTGCACAATATTTTGGACAACTTTTGTTCCGGCATCGCGTGCCAAGTCACCGCGAATTGTTCCGGGTGCTGCAACTGTTGGATCTGTTACGCCAGCGAGTGATCTAAAACCTTCGATAACGCGATTACCTTCGGCAACCATCGCAACGATTGGGCCAGATAACATAAATTCAACTAGTGGTTCGAAAAATGGTTTGCCTTGATGTTCGGCATAGTGTTGTTCAAGAAGTGCGCGGTCTGCTTGCAACATTTTTAGCGCAGTAATTTGATATCCCTTAGCTTCGATGCGCGAAATTACTTCGCCAACCAGGGCGCGACGCACGCCATCAGGCTTGACCAGGATCAGAGTTTGTTCGATGCTCACGGGGGTGAGTCTATTAGGCTTCCGGAGTTCGTGAAGCCAGCAAAGCAGCCCTGGCTGCCTCGCCCTTGCGACCAACCAAAATCGCCGCAATCCATAACCCTGCAAAAATCAGGCCAATAATCAGGAAGGAATTGACCACTAAGCCAAATCCAAGCATGGCTACCTGCAATACCCAGCCCAGTACCCAGCCAGCTCTGCGCTTTAGTAACCCTGGGGCCAAAAGTAAGGCAATCGCGATTGCGGCGCCGTAAATGATCGGTGCCCCATCTACATCTTTCATAGCGATTAAAAGCGCAAATCCGATTGAAAAAGATTCCATAACTAGAACTGCTGAAGCTAGTACGCGCATTATTTTTTATACTTTCTGTTAATTATGGTGCGTGACTCACCAACTGTTATGACCGACCCAGTTATCAAAACACCAACTGAGTCATCACTAAGTGGTCGCTTAGCATCTTTGATTGCTTGATCAATTGCAGCTGCTAAAGATTCAATTGCAGTGACTCGATCTTTACCAAATATTTCATTTGCTAGTTTTTCTAAATCTGAAAGTTTCATGGCACGTGGTGATGAATTAGAAGTAACAATAACTTCATTCATGATTGGTTCTAATTCGAGCAAAATGCCACGAACATCTTTATCGCCAAATGAAGCAACTACGCCAATTACTTCATCGAAAGTAAACTCATTTGCAATTGTTTCAGCCAGTGCTTTTGCACCATGCGGATTGTGTGCGGCATCAAGCAAAATAGTTGGGTCGCGGTGTACTACTTCGCAGCGACCAGGAGAAGTAACGGCTGCAAAACCGGCACGAACTGCGTCATGATCTAGCGCGGTATCGCCAAAGAATGCCTCAACTGCTACTAGCGCTGTTGCGGCATTAGCAGCCTGGTGCTTGCCGTGAAGAGGCAAGAAAATGTCATCAAATGACTCATTCAGGCCCTTAACTGAGATTAACTGGCCACCAACAGCCACTGCTCGGCTAGCCAACGAGTATTCGACACCTTCGCGAGCCACATCAATGCCAACTTCAGCGGCCCGGCGCAGGAGTTCTATTGCAGCTTCAGGTTCTTGCTGAGCAAGCACGCCAAAACCACCTGGTTTTAAGATTCCGCCTTTAGTTTTTGCAATCTCAGTAAGCGTATTTCCTAGATATTCCATGTGATCGAGCCCGATCGGGGTAATTACGGAAACGCCAGCTTGAACCACATTGGTGGCATCCCACTCACCGCCCATACCTACTTCGATAACACCAACATCAATTGGGTGTTCGGCAAAGGCGGCAAAAGCGAGTCCCGTAATTGCTTCAAAGAAGGAAATCGGATTTTCAAACTTGCTATCAATTAAATCTAGGTAAGGCGAAATATCGTTATAAGCGAAAATTAATTCAGAGGCACTAATTGGCTGACCGTTAATACTGATTCGTTCTAAATAACTTTCTAGATGCGGGCTGGTAAAACGCCCGGTACGCAGACCCATTTCAAATAACATCGAATCAATCATTCGCGAAGTACTGGTCTTGCCGTTTGTGCCACCTACATGAATCGTTGGATAAGTTAACTGCGGCGAACCGAGAATGTCGGTTAGCGCTGAAATTCTCTCAAGTGTTGGCGCAATGCGAGTTTCGGGCCAGCGTGCAAGTAGCGCTACCTCGATCGCATCAATACGAGCCTTCTCTTCAGGTGTCATGCTGATGGCAACACCGCAAGAGCTGCGGTAATTCGTTCGATCTCGGCTTGGGTCTTAACTAGACGCTCTTTAATTTCAGTCACAACTTCTGCCGGTGCCTTGGCCATGAATCCTTCATTGCCTAATTTAACTTGGGCAGTCTGTTGATCTTTCTGAATAGTTGCTAAGTCTTTAGTTAGGCGAGCACGCTCTGCCACCACATCGACAGTTCCGGATAGATCTAGTTCGCACTTAACTGAACCAATTTCAAAGGCAGCCGTTGGCGTGAATTCTTTTGCTTCAAGTTTTAACACAAAGCCCATCGCACTGGCATATTTTGCTAACTCACCGCTAGTAGTTAGGCGACCCGGAATCTTGGCAGTTGCTTTAACGCCTTGATCATTACGGAATCGACGCACCTCGGTAATTACGGCCTGCATCTGGGTTACCAAGTTCTCAGCCGTTTTATCAAGGTAGTTCAAGTTTGCCTCTGGCCACTTGGCAATTACCAGGGACTCTCCCCCAGTTAGTGAGACCCAAAGTTCTTCAGTAATAAATGGCATTAATGGATGCAGCAGGCGCATAAGTTGATCGAGCACATGACCAAGCACGCGTTGACTATCGGCAGCGCTACCAGTTGCAAAAGATTCCTTAGCTAGTTCGAGATACCAGTCGCAGAGGTCATCCCAGGCAAAGTGGTAGATCAGCTCGCTAGCTTTCGCGAATTCAAATTTCTCAAAGAGTGAATCGGCATCGCGAATAGTTTCGGTCAATCGGCTAAGAATCCACTTATCAATTGCATTTAGTGAGGCAGCATCAGGAATTGGTCCTTCAACTGTTGCACCATTCATCATGGCAAAACGAGTTGCGTTCCAGAGTTTGGTAGCGAAGTTACGTGAACCGCCTACCCATTCTTCGGCTAGTGCTTGATCTGTGCCTGGGTTAGCACCGCGCGCTAACGTAAAGCGCAACGCATCAGCGCCGTACTTATCCATAAATTCAAGTGGGTCAACCACGTTACCGCGACTCTTAGACATCTTCTTGCCAAATTGATCGCGCACTAAACCGTGCAGCATGATTGTTTTAAATGGTGGCACGCCATCCATGGCAAAAGTGCTCATCATCATCATGCGCACAACCCAGAAGAACAAAATGTCATAGCCAGTTACCAAAACTGAAGTTGGGTAGAACTTTGCTAAATCGTTAGTTTTTTCAGGCCAGCCAAATGTGGAAAATGCCCATTGTCCAGATGAAAACCAAGTATCTAGAACATCTAAATCTTGTACGTAACCAACAGGTGCGCTTTCGCCAGGGCCCACAACAACCATTTCACCATTAGGGCCATACCAAACCGGAATGCGATGTCCCCACCAAAGTTGGCGAGAGATGCACCAGTCGTGCATGTTATCGACCCAATCAAAGTAGCGTGGCGCTAACTCTTCAGGTTCAATCTTTACGGCGCCACTACGAACTGCGTCCGCTGATGCTTTTGCTAGAGGTGCCACCTTTACAAACCATTGCTTTGATAAACGCGGTTCAACAGTTGTGTCGCAACGTGAACAGTGACCAACTGCGTGGATATATGGACGCTTCTCGGCAACGATGCGACCTAGCTCTTTTAGTTTGGCAACGACTGCAACACGAGCGTCAAAGCGATCCATGCCATCGAACTCAGTGCCGCTACCTTCCATGATGCCGTGCTCGTTCATGATTACTACGAACGGAACATTGTGGCGCAAGGCCATTTCAAAGTCGTTTGGATCGTGTGCTGCCGTTACTTTCACGGCGCCAGTTCCGAAATCAGGATCAACAAGTTCATCAGCAATGATCGGAATCATGCGATTTACCAGTGGCAACAGAACTTCAGTACCGATCATGTGCTTGTAACGTGGATCGTCAGGGTGGACTGCAACTGCGCCATCGCCCATCATGGTTTCAGCACGAGTGGTTGCCACAACGATGCTTTGCTCGCCATCGCCATAACGAACTTGCACAAACTCGCCAGCATCATCTTGGTGCTCAACTTCAATATCTGAAAGTGCGGTTAAACAACGAGTACACCAATTGATGATTCGCTCGGCACGATAAATTAATTCGGCGTCATACATTTTCCTAAAAATAGTTACGACAGCATTAGACATGCCGTCATCCATTGTGAAACGCTCGCGCGACCAGTCAACTGAATCACCTAAGCGACGCATCTGATCAAGAATTGCGCCACCTGATTCAGCTTTCCATTGCCAAACTTTGCTAACAAATTCTTCGCGGCCTAAATCGTGACGCGACATTCCCTGGGCAGCTAATTGTTTTTCAACGACGTTCTGGGTTGCAATACCCGCATGGTCCATACCAGGTAGCCACAAAACTTCGTAACCTTTCATTCGCTTGATGCGCGCTAAACAATCTTGCAGAGTTTGATCTAGTGCGTGGCCGATATGCAGAATGCCGGTGACATTTGGTGGCGGCAAAACAATCGAAAATGGTTCTTTACTTGAATTGGCATCAGCGGTGAAATAGCCAGCTGAGATCCATTTTTCGTACAGTGGAGCCTCAATTTCGGCAGGCGAAAAGGTTGAAGCTAATTCTTTTCCGCGCTGGCTCATGGGGAGCAGTCTAGATTATGCGCTCTTCTCTTCTGCACGCTTTTCGCCTCTTGCGGCCCGCTTTGGAATATCTCCCGTGCGCTGCACAAATGTCGGGGTTGCGCCATCGGTGATTGATTCAGGAGTAACAATTACTTTGGCAATATCGCTGCGGCTGGGAACTTCATACATAACAGCTAACAGCACGCTTTCCATGATCGCGCGAAGACCACGAGCACCAGTGCCACGAAGTAGAGCGAGGTCTGCGATGGAATCAAGGGATTCAGGGGTGAATTCAAGTTCAACGGAATCTAGTTCAAAAAGCTTTGTGTATTGCTTAACCAGAGCATTCTTTGGTTCGGTCAGAATCTGCATAAGTGCTTGCTTATCAAGATTCTCAACACTAGTTAGTACCGGCAAACGACCAATGAATTCAGGGATCATGCCGAACTTAAGTAGATCTTCAGGCATTACGTCGGCGAAAATATCTTTGCGGTTCTTATCTTCGGCAGTTTGAAGTGTTGCATTAAAGCCAACGCCAGCTTTACCGGCGCGAGCTTCAATAATTTTATCGAGGCCAGCAAAAGCACCACCAACAATGAATAAAACATTTGTGGTATCAATCTGAATAAATTCTTGATGTGGGTGCTTACGACCTCCTTGAGGTGGCACTGAAGCAACAGTTCCTTCAAGAATCTTTAGCAGTGCTTGCTGCACACCTTCGCCAGATACATCACGAGTAATCGATGGGTTTTCAGATTTGCGAGCAACCTTATCGATTTCATCGATGTAGATAATTCCAGTTTCAGCTTTCTTCACATCGTAATCAGCTGCTTGCAAAAGCTTTAGCAAAATGTTTTCTACATCTTCACCCACGTAACCGGCTTCGGTTAACGCTGTTGCATCGGCGATTGCAAATGGCACGTTAAGCATGCGAGCAAGTGTTTGCGCCATTAAAGTCTTACCGCAACCAGTTGGGCCAAGTAATAAAATATTGCTCTTGGCTAATTCAATGCCATCTTCGCGCTTTGAATCCCCTGATTGCACGCGCTTGTAGTGGTTATAGACAGCCACAGATAAAGATTTCTTGGCGCGATCTTGGCCGATTACATATTGATCTAGAAAATCAAAGATCTCTTGCGGCTTTGGAAGTTCAGTTAATCCAAGGGCTGCCGTTTCGGAAAGTTCTTCAACGATGATCTCGTTACACAGATCAATACATTCATCGCAAATATAGACGCCTGGGCCAGCGATCAATTTCTTAACTTGCTTCTGGGTCTTTCCGCAGAAAGAACACTTGAGCAGGTCGCTGGTTTCGCCGATGCGAGTCATGATTCTCCTTTAGCAGGGGCGGGGAATTCCCCTTGCTGATGAGTGAATACTAATTTCTATAAGTAATTTACGCCCTACTTTTCGCGCTTAATCTTGTTCGCTCTCAGCGATAATTACTTACGCTTGTGGCTTGGCCTTACGACTCTCTAGAACTTGATCGATTAGACCGTATTCAACAGCTTCAGCAGCGG
>CANLAY010000012.1 GCA_947488635.1 Candidatus Nanopelagicaceae bacterium | reverse complement strand
GGGATTCCGAGAAACCTCAGAAAAGTTAAGGCGTTAGGAATCGTCAGCATTACTCTTTGTCGCGTTCCTTGACTCGAATCGCCACCATGACTGGAGTGCCCGGGAATCCAAACTCTTCACGCAAGCGACGTTCGATGAAGCGACGATAGGAAGCCTCGATCCAACCGCTTGAGAAGATCACGAACTTGGGCGGTGCAATGCCAGCTTGGGTCGCGTAGTAAATCTTTGGTTGTTTTCCACCACGGACCGGAGGTGGTGTGGCTCCAATTAGAGCGCCCAGGAATGAGTTCAACTTAGCTGTCGGAACACGTTGTTCCCAGCCACCAAGAGCGGTGCGTAAAGCTGGTGCCAAACGATCACGGTGCCAGCCGGTCTTGGCCGCAACATTTACTCTTTGCGCCCATTCGACTTGATCAAGGTGACGATCGATTTCTTTATCCAATTGATCGCGACGATCTTCATCGACTAAATCCCACTTATTCATCACGATGACCATTGCCTTACCGGCTTCTTCAACCATCGTGATGATTCGAAGATCTTGTTCAGAGATCGGATTAGATGCATCAAGAACAACGGCTGCAACTTCACAACGCTCTAGCGCTGTTTGAGTTCGAAGCGTCGCGTAGTAATCAGTGCCACTTGCTTGATTAGCTCGTTTACGTAAACCAGCAGTGTCAATGAAGCGCCAAACTTGATCGCCAATTTCAATTAACTCATCAACTGGGTCGCGAGTTGTTCCCGCAACATCATCGACTATTGAACGAGTCTCACCCGCGAGAGCATTTAACAAACTTGATTTACCAACGTTTGGTCGACCAATTAGCGCAACGCGACGATAACCATCTTGGACTTGTGCTCGTCCAACTTCTGGAAGCTCAGCAACAATATGATCAAGTAAGTCACCACTACCGCGACCGTGCAGTGCAGATACGAAATATGGCTCGCCTAAACCAAGGTTCCAAAGGGCATATGCATCAGATTCGGCGCCTTCATCATCGACCTTATTAGCGATCAAAATTGTTGGCTTCTTTGCCTTGCGCAATTCACTAACCAAGATGTCATCTTCGTCGAGTGCGCCAACTTGGGCATCGACTACGAATGCCAAAACATCTGCTTCACGCATTGCTTGTTCAGCACCTGCGCTAACCTGAATTGAAATTCCATCTGGCTTTGCTTCCCAGCCACCGGTATCCATCACAATAAAACGTCGACCGCCCCATTCACATTCGTATTGCACGCGATCGCGGGTTACGCCAGGCGTGTCTTCAACGATTGCTTCGCGTCGACCAATGAAGCGATTAATCAGCGTTGATTTTCCAACGTTAGGTCGGCCCAAGATTGCAACCACTGGCAAACCAAGCAATTCACGCTTCTTTAGTAACTCCCAAATTCGGTCAACAGTTTCTTCTAAACTCAAATGTGTTGAGTCAATAGTCAAAGCATCGGGTGCTAAAGCAAGTGGCGAAACTTCGCGGGTTGAATCTATTTCATCGCGATTGCTCAAAGATTGTGCAACGTTTTCGATCCCTTGAGCCGAATTCTCTTCGGCATCACGACGAGCTGCACGAGCCGTTAAATCAGCAGTCAGATATATTTTTAGTGCCGCATCGGGTGCAACCACAGTTGCAATATCGCGGCCTTCAACAACTATTCCCCGCTTTGAATCAGAAATAATTTTGCGCTGTAATTTCAAAAGTTCAGCGCGTAGCTCTGGCATCGCTGCAAACTTTGAAACACTTTCGGTAACTTCAACGGTGCGAATCGCATCGGTAATTTCAGTGTCACCAGCAAATAAACGTGGCTCCAGCGGATCGACCACAAATCGCAAAGGTGAAGATTTAAGTGCCTTTAGAACAGAGCCTGCATCTGCTAAATCATTTTGTAAAGCAAGCCAAGTAAGGCCACGGTAGAGAGCGCCAGTATCTAGGTAATCCCAAGTAGATCGCATTGCCACTGATTTTGAGGTGCTTGATTTACCCGAACCACTAGGGCCATCTATTGCTACAACTATGCCCATAATGACCCTTATTCTACGTTGCTTACAACGTTAGGCTTTACCTAAATCTCAACTTCTTAAAAATCATTAGCTAACCATTAACTAACAGAGTGAACGTTCCAGCCATCATTTGTTAAGAACTCACTTAATCGCCCAATATCTTCTGGCGCAATTGCTAGCGTAATTACTGCAGTTAGTTGACCTGGTGAATGTTCCAGCGCGAGGTCTTCAATATTCACATCGGCTTTTGCGCATGCGTTGAAAAGTGAGCCAAGTTGTCCAGGTCTGTCATCAATGACAATTGGCAGATAGCTATATTCGCGAGATTTACCACCGTGCTTGCCAGGAATTGCACTCTTCCCGGCACGTCCCGCGGCGACAAGTGACTCCCATTTGGCAGGGCCACTGGCAGCTGAAATCAGATCCGAAAGGTCACTTTGTAGGCTTATCAATAATGGCAATAGCGCAGCCTCATTGGCAGCCAATATCTCTCCCCACAGCTTTGGATCTGAACCCGCGATTCGAACTGTGTCCCTTAGCCCGCCCCCGGCCAGCGCTAGCGCCTCGGGGTTTGAATTCGAAAGTTGAGCCGCAAGCAAAGAGCTGATCGTTTGCGGTAGATGTGAAATCAAAGCCACCCGCTCATCGTGATCTTCTGCGATCATCTCTACGACCTGAGCCCCGCATGCGGCGATAACTTCAAGCACCATCGCCTTCGCCGCTGCTGAAGTTTCCATCGTCGGAGTAATGATCCAGGCGCGATCTAAGAAGAGATCAGCCCGAGCAGATACCGCGCCACTAACCTCGCGTCCAGCCATCGGATGGGTGCCACAGAACCTCGACAAAAGCCCCTCAAAAGTTGAAACCTCAAGTAAAGGTTTTGTCTTTACGCTACCGATATCCATAAGTATCGCTTGAGGGTTCAGAGTCTCTTCACGCTCAATCGCCGATTTGAAGGCTGAAGGAGGTGTAGCGATGATTATCAAATCAGGGTTCTCAAACTTCCCTGATTTGACGAGGTCATTAGCCAAAAGTTCGGCCTTGGCGTCAACATCTACAAATTGAACAGATGCTCCGGCAGCCTTTAAGGCAAGACCTATTGAGGTGCCAATTAGGCCAGCACCCACTATGCGAACTGATTTTGATTTCACAGTGAGCCCCTTATTGGGCTAAATCTTTGCGAAGAGCTGTAGCGCCATGAAGATAAATATGGGTTATTTCGTCCTTACTTTTCGCGCTTTCTACATGCATTAATACTCTAATTATCCGATCCAGTGCCCCTGGAACATCGATCTCTACGGCACAGATCAAAGGAGTGCCGGCAAACCCGACATCGCGAGCCGCAGCCGCCGGAAAATCTGCAGTTAAATCTGGGGTTGCAGTCATCAGCACTGAGATCACATGATCGACTTCGAGGCCATTAGCTTTGAGCATGGCAGGCAAGAGCTCACGCACGCCGTCACCTATAGCCACGCTTGAATTCACGCTCACCTGAGTGGCGCCTCGAATTGCTCTTAAAACCATGGCTAAGGGTACCTTGAAGTACCCCTTTTTCGTTTTTAATAATTACGTGTTTACCAACAAATCTATTTACCGACTAATTTATATAGATATCTCGGAGCCTCAAACTCTTTCAAACCGGTGCGCTCCCTCAGAATCAGCTATATCGATATATAGATATATATGTGATTTCTTGTGCTTGGAAATAGCCAAATTGTCGACAAATATTCTCTCATGATTACTAATATTGATAAATAGAGAAATAGATATTTATTGAATATAGATAAACCGATTTATTACTTTAAATCTAAAGCCTTCTGTATGTTTAACAACTCTTGTTCATTGAGGTCGCGCCAGCGTCCCTCAGGGGTGTCGCCCAATGAGATCGGTCCGAAGTTAGTGCGGATCAATCGAAGGACCTCGACGCCTACAGCTTCCATTAGGCGGCGGATGATGTGATACCGGCCCTCGTGGATCTTTACCTCGATCCAGTTTGCCGAGAGTTGCTTAAAGCTAAGTACTCGACCCATGCCATCTTCGAGTTCTACGCCCTTTAAAAGCACCTTATCTACCCCTGTTTCCAGGCGTCCTTCGAACTCAATTATGTAGGTCTTTTCAAGTCCAAATGATGGGTGAGTTGCGCGGAATGTAAGGTCGCCATCATTGGTCAAAAGGATTAAGCCTTCAGAATCCTTATCTAGGCGACCCACATGGAATAAGCGTTCTTTACGCAAATCAATGAAGTCGGCCAAAGATGGACGACCTTCTGGGTCATACATCGTAGACAGAACACCTTTTGGCTTATGAAGTACTAAATAAGACTTAGTCAACGAACGCTTAATTGTCTCACCATCAACTGCTACTTCATGGTTATCTGGGTCTATTTTCGCGCCTAGCTCACGGATTGGGCGTCCATCGACAGTCACTCGACCATCGGCAATCAGTTCATCGGCGCCACGGCGGCTAGTGATTCCCGCATCGGCAATTATTTTATTCAGGCGCATCTCGGCCATTTGGCTATCTCCTCGACAGTCAGGTTAAGGTCGTAAGAATACCGCCTCTCCCCTATCTTGGACTAATCGGGTTGCGCCTTTAGCTTTGGAGCGAATTAATCGGTTAGCGAGTCCAGGATTTCATCGAGGCGATCTAGATCTGGCAGATAAGGAGCCAATGCTGGCAAATCCTCAAGGCTATTTACCCCCAGGCGCTCAAGGAAATAGTTAGTCGTCTTATAAAGGATCGCGCCAGTTTCGTGCTCTAGGCCAAATTCTTCGACCAAACCGCGGGTAACCAAGGTCTTCATTACCGCTTCAACATTAACGCCGCGGATAGCAGATGCGCGAGCTCGACTAACCGGTTGGCGATAGGCAATAACGGCCAAAGTCTCTAGAGCTGCCTGAGTTAGGCGGTTCTGTTGGCCGTCTAGGACGAATTTCTCAACTCCGGCAGCACAATCTGGATGGCTATAGAAACGCCATCCACCGGCCACAGCGCGTAGTTCGAAGCCTCGACCCTCATATGATGAGGAAAGGTTTTCAAGAGCTGACACGACTTCATCAATGGTCGAAACTAGAACTGAGGCTAAAGTCAGCTCAGTAACCGGCTCATCGACGACCATCAGAATGGCCTCAATTGAACGCTCAAGTTCTACATTAGACATTTTCGCCCTCGCTATCTTCTAAGACCACCGGAATATCAAACTCATCAGATACTTCAACTTCACCAGATTCACTGCCTACCCAACTGATCTGGAGCTCGCCCAGGGCTGCCACCTGATCGAAGCGAAGAACGCCTTGGCGATAGAGATCAAGCAAACTCAGGAACCTGGCTACGACAACTAAGGTGCTGCTGGCATCGGCTATGAGGCTACGGAAACTCAAAGTTTTGGATCTACGCAAAGCCTCAACCACGCCTTTAGACTCTTCGGCCACGCTCACAAGCGGCATATGAAGGTGCTCAACTGAAACTAAAACTGGGGTCTTTGGTGTTAGAACGCGGTCGGCTATGGCGGCAAAGCGCTCTGCGCCGACGCCAATTAATACTTCAGGCAGCAGAGCAGAAAGGGCAGCATCAAGGGCCACAACGCGTGGGAAAGCCTTATCTTGCAGCGTTATGCGATCGCCAAAGGTGGCTGCAATTTCTTTAAATGCGCGGTACTGAAGCAAGCGAGCAAAGAGTAAATCTCGGGCTTCAAGCAGAGCTAGGTCTTCCTCATCTTCCACTTCACCCGATGGAAGTAGGCGTGCGGCCTTAAGATCAAGCAGTGTGGCAGCTACGACTAAGAATTCGGTGGCTTGATCAAGACGCCAGCCTTCTCCGGAAAGTTCAAGGGCGCGAATGAAGGCTATAAATTCATCGGTTACTAGGCTCAAGGAAATTTCGGTGATGTCGAGCTTGTGACGTGAGATCAGCTGCAGCAGCAGATCAAAGGGACCATCGAAGTTAGCCAGATGGACGCTGAATTCATTGCTCGGTGCGCTGGGCTCGATGGCATCAGATGCGACATCAATTCCTGAATTATTAGTAACCGGCGTTTCCACGGGTGAACACTACTTGCTCGCGGGGCTATTTGATGCGTAGGCTCACGCACCTAAGCAGAAAGAGGTTTAACGCTTGAACGCTAAATCGACAATTGAAGAGGATGTGGCAACCACTGCCAATCTTTTGGGTAAGACACCTAAAGACTTTCGCGTTCCTTCTGCCCCCAAAGATGGGTTGCCAGCAAAAGTAATCGCGCTTTTCAACCAAAAAGGTGGCGTCGGCAAGACAACTTCAACTATCAACTTAGGTGCAGCTTTAACTGAACTTGGGCGCAAAGTTTTATTAGTCGACTTCGACCCACAAGGTGGTTTGTCACTTGGACTTGGAGTTAATGCCCACAGTCTGCCGCTAGAACAAACTGTTTACTACGCACTCATGGATCCATCTGCCGATGTTGATCAGATTATTTTAAAGTCATCAGTTCCAGGGCTAGATTTCCTGCCTGCCAACCGTGACTTAGGAACGGCTGAAACCACACTTGGCGCTGAAATTGGCGGACAACAATTTCTAAAGCGCACATTGAATACTTTGAAAGATCGTTACGACGTTATCTTGATTGATTGCCAGCCAACTATGGGTCAGTTAACAATTAACGCACTTGTCGCAGCTGATGAAGTAATTGTTCCGCTGCAGTGCGAGTACTTCGCGCTACATGGTTTCATTGAACTAAAGGGAAACCTCGACAAAGTAAAGAACTTCCTAAATCCGCAATTGAAGTTAATTGGAATCTTGGCAACAATGTATGAGCGAAAGACTGTTCACAATCGTGAAGTTTTGACCACGATTCTTGAGAAATACCCAGAAGATGTATTCGAAACAATCATTGCTAAGACCATTCGCTTTCCTGAAACAACTGTAGTTGGTGAACCAATCACAACATATGCCAGCTCTTCAGGTGGCGCTAATTCATACCGACGTTTAGCCCGTGAACTAATTGCCCGAGGAGGCGCCCGATGACCCGCAGAGCTAGCTTGCCAGGAGCTGATGAACTATTCCGCTCTAACTCCCCCGCTTTAAGTGCGGTTCGCCAAAGTGCACCTGAACCAGTAATCGAGGCACCAAGTACTTCGGTTGCACCCACTCGTTCTTCGAGCAAAAAAGGTGTGCGCACAATTCCTCGTCGTCGCGTTACAACAGTTGAAAAATCTCCAACTGGTCGCGAACGTCATGACGAAAAGATCACGATCTATCTCTCTTCCGATGAACTTTTCGATCTCGATCAAGCTCGACTAATGCTGCGCGGAGACCTTGGTTTAGCAGTAGATCGCGGCCGTATTGTGCGCGAATCTATCGCCGTAATTGTCGCTGATCTTGAAGCTAAAGGTGATCAGAGCATTCTTGCTCGCCGTTTACGCAACCAGTAATCAACGAGCTCTTGGATGCGCTGAACTATAACTTTCGCGAATTTTATCAATAGTGATTAGCGTGTAAATCTGAGTTGTGGTCACTGAAGCGTGTCCTAATAGCTCCTGAACAACGCGAATATCAGCGCCACCATCGAGCAAGTGTGTCGCATAAGAGTGACGGAATACGTGTGGTGACACCTTGCTCGTGATACCTGCTCGTTCAGCAGCGGTGAGAACTATTTTCCACGCACTTTGCCGGGAAATACGAGTTCCTTTTTGATTTAAGAAGAGGGCGCCATTCATCGAGCTCTCTTTGCGACCAGACTTTGCAGCTAAATCAGGTCGAGTACGAACCAAGTAATTATCAATCGCACTTACTGCAAACTTGCCGAGCGGAACTATTCGCTCTTTGCCACCTTTGCCGCGCACTCGTAAAGTTGTAATTTCATTGCCGTTCAAATTAGATTTAGCGAAGTCACTTAAATTAATACCAATAACTTCACTTACTCGAGCCCCAGAGCTATAGAGAAGTTCGAGCATCGCGTGATCGCGCAATGAAATTACATCACCTTCTCGAAGGCCAGCATCGATCAGCGAGGTAACTTCGGAAACTGTTAGGGCTTTAGGTAAGCGCCGGGCTGATTTGTTATGTGAAATTTCGGTAGTCGGATCAACATTTCCATATTCGCGATTTTGATATTTGTAGAAAGTGCGGACCGCACTCATTATTCGGTTGATGCTAGCTGGTGCTAATTCCTTATCTTTCAAAGAACTTTCAAATGCAGTGATATCATCGCTGCTAACCGCGCCGGTATCCACCGATTGCGAATCAAAGTATTCAACCAATTTTCGTAGATCGCGTTCGTAAGCAGCAATTGAATTTGCGGCTAGTCCTCGCTCGATCCGTAAATGATCGAGGAAGCTATTAACCGATTGGCGAAAACTCATAAGCATGCGCCTGAGCTTCGGCTTGATAACGGACTCGGGACTCGTGGACTTTTATCTCTTTCGGTACGCCAACTGGCATGGCTAATCCTTAACTGGAAACTATTTCATTCCAGCAATTGCCGCTGCCACCAAGCCGGTGAATAGCGGATGGGCTTTGGTAGGACGAGATCGAAGTTCTGGATGCGCCTGTGTCCCCACGTAATAAGGATGTACCTCTTTAGGCAATTCAACAAACTCCACGAGGTTTTCTTGCTCAAAAATTCCTGAGAAAACCAGGCCAGCACTCGAAATTTGATCACGGTACTTGTTGTTAACTTCGTAACGATGGCGGTGACGCTCTGAAATCGAAGTTGCTCCGTAAACCGTTGCGACAATCGAGCCAGGTGTTAACTCGGCTTGATACAAACCAAGTCGCATTGTGCCGCCCATATCGCCCCCGCCTTCGACAATGTTCTTCTGACTTTCCATGGTCGCAATTACATGTGTGCCAGATTCTGGATCGAACTCTGCGCTATTTGCATCAGGAATTCCACCAAGATTGCGAGCAGCTTCGATAACCATGCACTGCAAACCTAGACATAAACCTAAAGTTGGAATCTTGTTCTCTCGAGCAAACTTGAGAGCTCCTAGTTTGCCTTCAATGCCACGAATTCCGAATCCACCAGGAACACAGATTGCGTCAACATCGCTGAGCATTGCGCTTGCACCATCGTCACTTTCACATTCATCGCTAGCAATCCACTTTAGATTGACTCTGGCATCGTTTGCAAAACCGCCTGCACGTAGGGCTTCACTTACGGAAAGATATGCATCAGGCAGATCCACATATTTACCAACTAAACCAACTGTGATCTGATGCTTAGGGTTATGCACTTTCTCAAGCAGCGCATCCCAGACGCCCCATTCAACATCGTGACACTTGAGACCAAGACGAGAGACCACATATGAGTCCAAGCCTTCAGCGTGCAAGACTTTTGGGATGTCGTAAATTGATGGCGCATCGACTGCAGCCACTACGGCTTCGGCATCGACGTCACACATAAGTGAAATCTTGCGCTTAACCCCATCTGGGATCGGGCGATCTGAACGAAGCACGATTGCATCAGGTGCAATACCTATTGCACGAAGTGCAACAACACTGTGTTGAGTTGGCTTAGTTTTTAACTCGCCAGATGGACCGATATATGGAACTAGCGAAACATGTAAATAAAAAACATTATCGCGACCAACTTCTTGACGAATCTGTCGCGCAGCTTCTAGGAATGGCTGTGACTCAATATCGCCAACTGTGCCGCCGATTTCGGTAATTACAACATCGATGTCGGGTGCTGCCATGGCACGGATACGTTCTTTAATTTCATTAGTGATATGAGGAATAACTTGCACGGTCTCACCCAAATATTCACCACGACGTTCGCGCGCAATAACTCGCGAATAAACCTGACCAGTAGTTACATTCGCTGAACCATGCAGATTCGTATCGAGAAAACGTTCATAGTGTCCAATATCTAAATCGGTTTCGGCGCCATCATCGGTAACAAAGACCTCGCCATGTTGAAATGGATTCATAGTGCCTGGGTCAACGTTTAGATATGGGTCAAGTTTTTGCATTGTGACGCGCAGGCCACGAGAGACTAGAAGCCGACCGAGTGAAGAAGCGGTGAGTCCTTTGCCAAGTGAAGAGGCGACTCCGCCAGTTACAAATAAGTGTTTAGTCACATGATCGCTCATGGGATACAAACCTATCAGTAAATTGCTATCGGCCTAACCGTTTGCGCGCATGGCTAAGAGTTCAGCGGCGTGTTCTTGCGCGCTAGCTGAATCTTCAAGACCGGCCAGCATTCGAGCAATCTCATGAATCCGTTCGGCTTCGGCGAGTTTGTTGACACCGCTAGCCACGATGCTTCCGTCACTACTTTTCTTGACCACGAAATGTGAATCTGCCCATGCTGCAACCTGAGGTAAATGTGTAACCACGATTACTTGGGCATCTTTGGCCAGCAGCGCTAATCGGCGACCAACTTCGATCGCGGCCTTGCCGCCAACACCAGCATCTACTTCATCAAAAATATATGTGCCGACCGGTTGCACCTTTGCCAGTACAACTTCAAGCCCCAACATTACGCGAGACATTTCGCCACCAGATGCGCCCTTGGCTATTGGCACAAGTGGGCCATCTCTATGCGCCTGCAGTAAAAGCATTACTTCATCGCAGCCAGTTACCGTGAAATCTGATTCCTTTAGCGCGCCTGCGTAATCAGGGTGATTAACTTTAACAATTAAGTTCGTGTGAGGCATCGAGAGAGCATGGATTTCTTCACTGACAGCTGTTGCCAAAGTTAGTGCTGACTTAACGCGTACCGAAGAAAGTTCTTTCGCCTTTGCCAGCAGTGATTTCTTCACGGTAATCAATTCAATTTCTAATTCGGCAATTAGCTCATCACCGCCGGTGAGATCTGCCATAGCGCTCTTGGAACTCTCACCTCGTACAATTAGTAAATCTAAATCCGTTTCACCAGTTGCATATTTTTTCAGCCAAGAGTTCAACGCCGCCTTGCGCTCTTGTAGCGCACTCAAACGATCAGGATCAGCCTCAAGGGATGCAAGGTAAGAGTTTAAAGTTGAGTTGGCATCGCCTAGTAAGAAGAACGCCTCCGATAGATTGCTAAAAACGCCCTCGATCTCGGGATCTTTTGCACGCACTGAATCAAGTGCTCTACGCGCTAATCCTAAGGAAGTCAGGGTGCCGTTCTCCTCATCTTCCACCGCGCCAATAGCTGTGGCTATTGCGACTCGGAACTCTTCGACCGAACTAAGTTTAGAAATTTCGACATCAATCTGAGCTAGTTCGCCGCTCTTAGGCTTTAACTTATTAAACCCGTTTGTAAACTCAGTTAATTCAGCAATCTCAGCATCGCGCTTACTTGCAGCGCTCTTAAGTGTTGAAATGCGGCCTTTGAGATTCTGGTAACTAGTTAGTTCAAGTTGATATGACGCGAAAACTTTTTGGAGCCCAGACCCGGCATACCGATCAAGTAACTCGCGTTGCTTTGAACTTTTAGTAATTTGCAAATTTGCAGCCTGACCGTGAATCTCAATCAACTCAACTGCTAGCTCAGCCAAAGTTCCAGCCGGGATCGCAATACCGCCGGCGATCGCTTTGCTCTTGCCATCGCTATTCACATTACGAGTAAGAATTAATTCATCACCGTCGAGCTCGGCGCCTTTTTCACTGGCACTATTTGCGATCTCTTTGGTCACGGCAAAGCGGCCACTAGCAACCAAACGTTCTTGACCGGTGCGGACAAGGGCAGCATCACTTTTGCCACCTAAAATTAAATTAAGTGCAGTGAGCACCATAGTTTTACCGGCACCTGTTTCACCAGTTAATACAGTTAAGCCGGGTTCAAATTCAAGTGTGGCAGATTCAATAACGCCGAGATTCTTAATGGTGATCTCGCTTAGGAAAGAGCGTTCACTCACCGCGCCATCCTTCAACTGGTAACTTGAACTTGGCCACAATGCGATCTGTAAATGTAGTTGCAACGATATGTGAAAGCAGAATCTTGCTGGCATCGCGGGTAATCCGCACTTGATCACCCTTAGCAAGTGGGAATTTACGCAGCGCATCAGCTGAAAGCAGCGCCTCATTAGATTGAATTTCCACCACGATTTCAGACTTTGGCGAAATAACCATTGGTCTCGCGAAAAGAGCGTGAGCTGAAATTGGAAGCAAAACAAGTGCTTCAACCTCTGGCCATAGAACCGGTCCGCCAGCGCTGAACGCATATGCCGTCGAACCAGTTGGAGTTGAGGCGATTAAACCATCGCAGCCCCAGCGTGAAAGTGGCCGACCATCAATCTGCACAAACAACTCAACCATCGTGGTGTGTTGACGTTCGACCGTAACTTCATTTAGCGCCCAGCCGGTATCAATCACCTTCCCACTTCGAATAACTTCGTAGGCAAGCACCATCCGAGAATCAAGGCCATAGCTCTTATCAATTACTGACTTTGCAACAGTTGAAATTTCCGGTCGAATTACTTCGGCCATAAATCCAACATGGCCAATGTTTATGCCCAACAAAGGAATATTGCGTTCGCGAGTGAGTTCGGCCCCACGCAGAATAGTGCCATCGCCACCGAGGACTACTGCGATTTCGACGACAGGTAAATTTTCTGACGCGCTATTTGTGACACCGCTAATTGCAACGTCAGAGATCGTAAATAAATCGAAATCAGCTTTTTGTAGCAACCCAGCCAACTCCGTGGCGGCCTCGACTGCCTCTGCTCGTGAGGGATTAACAACTAAAACGGCGG
>CANLAY010000011.1 GCA_947488635.1 Candidatus Nanopelagicaceae bacterium | reverse complement strand
TCGGTTTTTCGCGCACGCGGCAACGAATAAACCTGACTCGGTTTATGGTGAATCAATTTGATTCACCCGTCGCACTCGAATTCATCGACCAATTACTTGGACCGAGATGACTATGCCGGCCAAAACCGGTGAGTGCTGAGATGTCACCAACTTGGTAGTCGGTGCAGGGCAAATCCTACCTGAGCGTGGCGAGTGCTTTGTACCTCTTATAAAGGCACTAAATGCGGGCGGAAAGCTCGCTCTTGAGCAGTTCGGCCAGGTGCGGGGCAATCGACCAATCGGCCAGCATCGCCTGATAGCGATCAACCTCAGCTGGGTCAACTTTGACCTCAGTTTTGACCGCGCGAATCATGATGTTTCGAGGAGTGTGTTCGCCCCCAATGAATTCGACGATATCAACTCGATAACCCAAAAGCTTAAGAATCTGCGCCCGCAATGAATCAGTCATTAAATCAATTAAGCGTTCGCTAACCACGCCATGCCGAGTTAATAACGACCAAGGTTCAGGAACCAGATCGACTTGAGCTTGCAAATCATGATGACAACAAGGTGCCAACATAATTACTTTGGCGCAATTCTTAACCGCCCAGGCAATTGAATCATCGGTTGCAGTGTCACAAGCATGTAGTGCGATTGCAATATCAACTGCTTGCGCCGGCGTATCGGCAATCTTGGAAACCAAGAACTGAGCATCGGCACCTAATAAGTTAGCAATCTGATCATTATGTCGCTTTGATTCTTCACGTTCATCCACGCCCAAGACTTTCACTTTTTGAGTAGCGCTATTCAAATATTCTTGAATGGCAAAAGTTAAATAGGCATGACCACAACCAAGATCAATAATTGAAATTTCTGATTGTGCGCCAACTTCATTATCAAGTGTTGGTTTTAGCAACCTTAAGAATTCTTCGACTTGGCGATACTTATCCATCTTTGATGGCTTGATTCGCTTATGACCATCGTGCATTCCAAGAAGTGCAAAGATACGATTATCTTCAGGTAGCAATCGTTGCTTCTGACGATCATGCATTAAATCGCGCTCTAACTTAACTCGGCCAATAGTGACTAGTGCTTCATCTTTCTTGCTAATGCGCACCGAATAACTCTCGCTCGTGCTTTCCACCAATAAATTAGCAAAACCTTGCCCCAAGAACTCAGTAAAATCTAGTGCAGCAGCGCTTAAATTCTTAGTTGTAACTTGGCGGCCATCGGTGGATTGAATCTGCAGCTTTTCTTCACCTTTAATCAAAACCGGCTTGATATCAATGCGCTCAGCCGAAGGCGTTAAATTGCGGCGACGACCAGATAAAACGGCGCGCACAAAATCACCACTCTTAATGTGTTCTTCAATTTCTGAAAAAGCTCTAGTTAATTCAATCTTCATTAGCTAAGCCCTGGGATGTGCTTGTTTGAAGGCTGCTTGCAGGCGCTCAGTAGAAACGTGCGTGTAGATCTGAGTTGTCGCAAGCGAGGCATGCCCAAGTATCTCCTGAACTGTGCGCAGATCAGCACCACCTTCGAGCAAGTGCGTTGCTGCGGAATGGCGCAGAGCATGTGGCCCCATGCGTTCAAAACCTTCAAGTGCTGATAGCGCGTTATATACAACGGTGCGGACAGCTCGTTGATCAATACGTTTTCCGCGAGCGCCGATAAATACACATTTCTCGGATTGCTCTTTCATCAGTAGTGGGCGACCTTCGGCAAGCCAAGCTTTAAGAGCACGCATCGCTGGATTACCAATTGGAATCGTGCGCTCTTTGCTGCCTTTGCCGAAGACTCGAATAGTTTGGCGTTCATAATCAATATTTTGTAGATCAAGGCCACAAAGTTCAGCCACACGAGCGCCACTGGCATATAGAACTTCAACCATCGCCCGATCGCGCAGTGCCAATGGCCCTTCGCCTTCATCGACTCGAGCAGCTAGCGCGTCCATTGCAATGCCAGTACTTGCCGCATCTAGTACTTCGGGCAATGTGCGATGAGCTTTTGGTGTTGCTAAATTCGCGCCGACATCGCTGCTTAAGTAACTATGTTTAAAAGCCCACTTAGTAAACAGCCGAATCGATACCGCGCGACGTGACATTGTGGTGCGAGCCCCACCTTTTACTTGTTGATTGGCGAGCCAGGAACGAATCTGCGCCATATCAAGAGTTGCGATATCGCTTTTGCCCATGGTTTCTAGATGATTGATCAGAGATTGCAGATCACCAATATAGGCACGAACGGTGTGAACTGAAAGATTTCGTTCAGATTCTAAATGGCGCTGAAAATCATCTACTAATGATTGAAAATCAGCGCTCATAAGAGTAAAGGTTACTCGGGTTTGCGACCCTGCCTTAGTAAGCCATAGGTAACAGCGTCTTCAAGTGCCATGGCAGAGGCGGCAATAACGTTTTCGTGAACACCAACAGTGTTCCATTCACCTTTGCCATCGCTAGTTTCAACTAATACGCGAGTAACCGCACCAGTTCCTAAGCGGCCTTCGAGAATACGTACTTTGTAATCAGTTAATTCAAGAGCTGAGAGTTCAGGGTAGAGCTGCTGTAAACCACTGCGAAGAGCGTTATCAAATGCGTTAACTGGACCATTTCCGGCACCTGAACAGATGATCTGCGTGCCCTGGGCTGTAACAGTTACTTCAGCTTTAGTGATGATGCTGCCATCAACGTTCCGTTCAACTGAAGTTAGCCAATGATCAATGGTGAAGAACGAGGCACGGGTGCCATTGATTTCTTCGTGAAGTAGCAACTCGAAAGAAGCATCGGCTGCTTCGAAAGTAAAGCCACGAGCTTCCATCTCTTTAACGCGATCAACGATGCGACCAACTAGCTCGCGGTCTCCCCCAAGGTCAACGCCGAGTTCTAGCGATTTCATTTCGATCGAAGCGCGACCAGCCATGTCAGATACCAACATACGCATATCGTTTCCGACAGATTCAGGGTCTTCGTGTTGGTAGAGCGATGGATCAATTTTAATTGCACTGGCATGAAGTCCAGCCTTATGCGCAAATGCGGAAACGCCTACGTATGGTTGACGAGCACTTGGATTGATATTGGTGATCTCAGCAATTGCATGTGAAATACGGAATGACTCGCGCAGCCCATTTGCTGGCAATACCAACTTTTCTTTCTTAAGTTCTAAGTTGGCGATGATGGTAACTAGATCAGCATTACCGGTGCGCTCGCCATAACCATTTAACGTGCCTTGCACGTGAGTCACACCAGCAGCAACGGCGGCCATTGAGTTAGCTACTGCGCAACCAGTGTCGTTGTGGCAATGGATTCCAAGGCGGGCGTTGCTTGCTTGCAAGACATCGTGAACAACTTGTGACAATTCATCAGGCAACATGCCGCCATTGGTATCGCAGAGCGCAATTACATCGGCACCAGATTCAGCAGCAACACGAACAACTTCAATTGCATAGGCGCGATTTGAACGATAGCCATCGAAGAAATGTTCAGCATCAAGAAATACCCGTTGGCCTTCATCGCGCAAGTGAGTAATCGAATCGCGAATCATTGCGAGGTTCTCATCGAGCGTGGTTTTAAGCGCAAGATCTACGTGGCGATCGTATGCCTTAGCCACCAAAGTAACGGCAGGTGCTCCGCTATCGCGCAGAGCGCCAAGTAGGGCGTCATCAGCTGCTTTCACATTAGGGCGACGAGTGGCACCGAAAGCTACGAAAGTTGCGTTCTTTAGTTGTAGCTCTTTCTTAGCGCGGGCAAAGAACTCAGTATCTTTTGGATTGGCTCCCGGCCAACCGCCTTCAATGAAACCAACGCCTAAATCATCTAAGTGACGAGCGATCGCTAACTTATCGTGCACCGAAAGGTTAAGACCTTCTTGCTGCGCACCATCGCGCAGAGTGGTGTCGTAGATATGAAAGGCGTCGTTAATTGTCATGTTAAATTCTTAGAGAACCTTATGAACCCAGTTATGGGTATCGGCAATTGTGCCGTGTTGAATTCCAAGTAGCGTGTTACGAATTTGCATGGTGATAACACCTGGTTGGCCATCGCCAGTTACCCAAGTGCCCATGGTGCTTTTTGCTTGGCCCACTGGAGAGACAACAGCTGCAGTACCGCAAGCAAAGATTTCAGTGATCTCGCCACTTGCCACGCCATCGCGCCAATCATCAATGCTGATCATCTCTTCCGAAGTTTTATATCCGAGGTCTTTGGCAACGCTAAGAATTGAATCGCGAGTAATACCTGGCAATAAAGTGCCAGTTAATTTTGGTGTTACAACGGTGGCATCGGCGCCCTTACCTCTTACGAAGTAAAGATTCATGCCGCCCATTTCTTCAACCCATTTACGTTCAACGGCATCGATCCAGACAACCTGATCGCAACCTTGAGCGGCTGCCGCTTTTTGGGCAACGAGTGAAGCTGCGTAGTTGCCGCCACACTTTGCTTCGCCAGTGCCACCTAGAGCTGCGCGAACATATTCAGTTGAGATCCAAACGCTAACTGCCTTCGAAGGATCAAAATAGGCACCAACAGGTGTAGCAATAAGTAAGTAGGTCGCCTTATTTGTTGGGCGAACGCCTAAACCAACTTCAGTTGCAATCATAAATGGGCGAATATAGAGCGCTTCACCGATCTTGCCCGGAACCCAGCCAGCATCAGTCTTTACTAGCTCTTCGACTGTTTTGATAAACAGATCAATTGGCATCTCAGGAAGCGCTAAACGATTAGCGCTGCGAGCGAAACGAGTTGCGTTGGCATCTGGGCGAAATAGTGAAATGCCACCATCTGGTTGGCGATAAGCCTTCATACCTTCGAAGATCTCTTGGCCGTAATGAAATACCGCTGTTGCTGGATCTAGTGAAAGTGGGCCATAAGGAATTAGCTCTGGCTCATCCCAACCAGTTGCTTCATTCCATTCGCAGATAACCATGTGGTCGGTGTAGTACTTACCAAAACCAGGGTTTGCAATTTTTTCGGCGCGATCAGCAACAGAGACAGCAGTGGTAGAAAGGCGGTACTTCATTGTATTTCCCTTCTTGGCCTATGCAGTCAACAATGCAAGGATCGCATCGCCAACTTCAGTAGTAGAGCGTTTCTTATCCCCACGATTAAGTAGATCTTGCGCAACTGCTTTTTCAACTTCGCGAGCAGCATCAGTTAAGCCCATGTGATCTAGCAACATGGCAACTGACATAACTGTGGCAGTTGGATCAGCTAAATTCTTACCCGCAATATCAGGGGCTGAACCATGTACTGGCTCAAACATTGATGGGAATTTGCCAGTTGGATTGATATTGCCTGAGGCAGCCAAACCAATTCCGCCACAGATAGCAGCAGCGATATCAGTCAAGATGTCACCAAATAAATTATCGGTTACAACAACATCAAAACGTTCTGGGTTAGTCACAAAGAACATTGAGGCTGCATCTACGTGTAAGTAATCTGTTGTGATCGCTGGGTATTCCTTAGCAACCTCATTAAATGTTCGAGTCCACAATCCACCTGCGCGCGTAAGCACATTATTCTTATGCACAAGTGTTAACTTCTTGCGATCACGCTTTGAGGCGCGCTCAAATGCATCACGGATAACGCGCTCTGCGCCACGACGAGTGTTTAGTGATTCCTCCGTTGCAATCTCATTTTCGGTACCTTCGGCAAGTACGCCGCCAGCACCAACATATGGGCCTTCGGTACCTTCGCGAACCACAATGAAATCAATCGGCGCTTTAGTTGCTAGCGGGCCAGTAACTCCTGGCATCAACTTAGCTGGGCGCAAATTAATGTAGTGATCGAAAGCAAAACGAAGTTTGAGCAACAAACCGCGTTCTAGAACTCCGCTTGGAACTGTTGGATCGCCAACTGCGCCTAGCAAAATTACATCAGACTTTGCGAGTTCGGCCAAAGTCGCATCAGGCAAGACTTCACCCGTGCGATGCCAGTAAGTAGCGCCAAGATCGTAGGAAGTTTTAGTAAATGTTGCGCCATGCTTTGCAGCAACACAATCTAAAACTCGAAGTCCTTGAGCAACTACTTCTGGCCCAATGCCATCGCCGGCGATAACTGCTAAATTAAAATTAGCCATTAATTCACCAAGGTCACAGAACGAACTGAACCAGCGCCAGTCTCTTTAGCAACGGCTGCAATTAACTCATCGCTAACTGGTGAATCAACGGTAATTGCCATTAGCGCTTCTCCCCCAGCTGAATCACGAGAAACTTGCATGCCTGCGATATTAATTTTAGCGGTACCTAGAATGTTTCCAACTGCGCCAACGATGCCTGGGCGATCGGTGTAGCGAAGGAATAACATATTTTCAGTTGGTGGTAGGTCAAGATCGAATTGATCTACTGCAATGATCTTTTCAACTTTGCGGATTCCCATTAAAGTTCCATCGACCTTAAGTGACTTACCGTTGCTAAGTGAACAGTGCAACGAAATCATGCTGCGGTACTCAGGGCTTTCGGCATCTGTGGTAACTGATGAAGTAACTCCGCGCTCGGCAGCGATGCCAGGTGCGTTTACATAGGTCACATCTTCAGAACCAATTGCAGTTAACGCACCTTTAAGTGCACTGATTGCGAGTACTGATGAATCATGTCCTGAAATATCTCCGCGAACGGTAATCTCCATTGAGACCGGAAGTTCACCAGCAATACCGGCTGCAATCTGCGCCATCTTTTCAACAAGTGGCAAAGATGGACGAATATCCTCATGGATAGCGCCACCCTTTACGTTTACCGCATCAGGAACTAGTTCACCGGCCAGTGCTTTACGCACTGAAACAGCTACTGCGATACCAGCACGCTCTTGTGCTTCATCAGTTGAGGCACCTAAGTGAGGCGTAGCCACTACTTGATCAAGAGTAAATAGTGGTGAATCGGTACAAGGCTCAGTTGCGAAAACATCAAGACCAGCACCAGCTACGCGACCTTCAGTGATTGCATCAAATAGTGCAGCCTCATCTAGAACGCCACCACGAGCAGCATTAATGATGCGAACTGATGGCTTAACTTTCTTAAGTGCTTCAACGCCAATTAAGTTGGCAGTCTCTTTGGTCTTCGGCAAGTGAATCGTGATGAAATCACTGGCTGCTAATAGATCATCGAGTTCCATAAGCGTTACGCCAAGTTGGGCGGCACGAGCTGGTTGCAAATATGGATCATAAGCAACCACGTTCATGCCAAATGCCTGCATGCGGTGAGCTACTAGTTGACCAATGCGACCAAAGCCCACAATGCCCAGAGTCTTTTCAAATAACTCTGCACCGGTGTACTTAGAACGCGCCCACTTACCATTGCGAAGTGCTGCGTGTGCTGGAGATACAAATCGAGCAGATGCCAAAATTAGCGCAATTGCTAATTCTGCAGCTGAAACGATATTTGAAGTTGGTGCGTTAACGACCATGACACCTGCAGCAGTTGATGCTGGAATGTCTACGTTATCTAAGCCAACACCGGCACGTGCAATAACTTTCAAACCTTTAGCAGCTGCAATTGCTTCGGCATCCATTTTGGTTGCAGAGCGAATCAAAACCGCGTCCACCCCAGCGGCTAACGCTGGAAGCAGCTCGGCTCGGTTTGCGCCGTCGCAATGACGAACTTCAAAATCCGGACCAAGTGCTTCAAGTGTCGCGGGGCTTAACTCTTCAGCAATTAAAACAACAGGTTTAGCCACGTGATGCGCTGCCTTCTTTGTAATCATCGTTGCCAGATTGCTTCATCCAGCTAAACATCTTGCGCAGTTCGCGACCAACGGCCTCGATTGGGTGGGTCTCGCCCTTAGTGCGAAGTGCCTTAAATTCAACGCCGCCGGCTTCTTGATCATCAATGAAGCGCTTAGCAAACACACCACTTTGGATATCAGCTAAAACTGCCTGCATATTTGCCTTAACGCTGGGATCGATAACGCGTGGACCTGAAACATAGTCACCGAATTCAGCAGTGTCAGATACTGACCAGCGCTGCTTTGCGATTCCGCCTTCGTACATCAAGTCAACGATCAACTTGAGTTCGTGAAGACATTCAAAGTAAGCAACTTCTGGTTGGTAACCAGCTTCAGTAAGTACTTCAAAACCATACATAACTAGTTGTGATGCGCCACCACAAAGAACTGATTGCTCACCGAATAGATCTGTTTCGGTTTCTTCGGTAAATGTGGTCAAGATACCGCCGGCACGTAGTCCGCCGATTGCCTTGGCATATGAAAGTGTTAGTGGCCATGCGCTGCCTGTTGAATCTTGTTCAACTGCCACGATTACCGGAACTCCGCGACCAGCTGCGTACTCACGACGTACGAGGTGACCAGGGCCCTTTGGCGCAACCATACAAACATCAACTGATGCAGATGGCTTGATGTAACCAAAACGAATATTGAAACCATGACCAAAGAACAACGCATCGCCATCTTTTAGGTTAGGCAAGATTGAATCGGTGTAGATATGGCGCTGCAAGTGATCAGGCGCCAAGATCATGATGACAGTAGCTTCTTTAACTGCCTCGGCAACGCTAGTAACGCGAAGGCCTTCTTGTTCTGCCTTAGCGCGTGATGGTGAACCATCCTTTAGACCAACGCGAACATCGACACCACTGTCGCGCAAGTTAAGCGCGTGTGCGTGTCCTTGTGAACCGTAACCAATGATCGCAACTTTGCGTCCTTGAATAATCGATAGATCGGCATCTTCTTCGTGATACATAGTTGCCATTTGGTCGTGCTCCTTATTTGTTGGTTGCTGGGTAGTTGTTGGTCGGTTTAATTCTGATAATCAGGTTGTGTATCGTGGACTTCAGGGGCCGATTCAGGCTTGATTTCCTTGATTGCTATGACGTTAATCAACTTATCGAGCTGTGCGATAACTTGCTCAAGGGCATGGCCCTCGACGCTAACGACGATATCCATCTGAGAAACTTCGGGGTTGGCAGTTGGGCCAACAGTTAGGCGTTCGATGTTGTAAGCACGACGCGAGAAAAGACCTGCTACTCGAGCTAAAACGCCAGGTGAGTTTTCAACTAAAACTTCGAGGGTATGTTGGGCCATTTTATAACTCCTGTGAATCCCAGTCAGGCGCAGTTTCGCGCGCGATCATGATGTCATCATTTGAAGTTCCAGCAGCAACCATTGGCCACACCATCGCATCGCGATGAACTCGGAAATCAACAACTACTGGTTGATCATTGATGCTCATCGCTTTTTCAATCGTGGCATCAACATCTTCTGGACGCTCGCAACTCAAACCAACGCAACCCATTGCTTCAGCCAACATTGGAAAATTTGGAACGCGCTTTGATTCAAGGCTGGTATTTGAATAACGACCTTCATAGAAGAGCGTCTGCCATTGGCGAACCATGCCGAGACTTTCGTTATTAATAATTGCAATTTTCACCGGAATATTATTTAGCGCACAAGTTACTAACTCTTGATTAGTCATCTGGAAACAACCATCGCCATCGATTGCCCACACTGTTGTATCAGGGGCTCCAACTTTGGCGCCCATTGCAGCTGGAACTGCGTAACCCATCGTGCCTAAACCGCCAGAGTTAAGCCAAGTGCGTGGGTTTTCATAATTGATAAATTGCGCAGCCCACATTTGATGTTGGCCAACACCTGAAGTAAAAATCGTATCTGGCCCAGAAATTTTTCCTAAGCGCTCGATTACATACTGTGGTGAAAGCGAACCATCAGATGGCTGGTCATAACCAAGTGGATATGAACTTTTTAGTGAGTTCATCTGGCGCAACCAAGGCGATAAATCTGGTTGATTCTTTTTCAAAGCAGCCTTCAGGGCTGGGATCAAAGCTTGCAAAGTGTGCTTAACATCGCCAATAACGGCAACGTCGGCGAAGCGATTCTTATGGATTTCAGCTGGGTCAATATCGCAGTGAATTACTTTGGCATTAGTGGCAAAAGTTGAAAGCTTGCCGGTTACGCGATCGTCAAAGCGAGCACCTAAGGTAATTAGTAGATCTGCTTTTTGTAGCCCGGTTACTGCAGCAACAGTGCCATGCATGCCGGGCATACCAAGATGCAATGGGTGGCTATCTGGGAAAGCACCGCGTGCCATCAAGGTTGTCACAACTGGAGCACCAAGCAAGTTAGCAATCTCTAGAAGTTCGCGATGAGCATCGGCTTTGATAACACCGCCGCCGACATAGAAAACTGGCTTACTTGATTGCGTAATTAACTCGGCTGCATCTGCGATGGCTTGTGCATTTGGGGCAAGTTTTGGTTGATAACCCTTTAAGTTAACTGAAGTTGGATAATTAAAGTCAGTCATCTTTTGTAGCGCATCTTTGGCGATATCAACTAGAACTGGGCCAGGTCGGCCAGTGCTTGCGATATGAAATGCCTCAGCGATTGCACGCGGGATATCAGCTGGGTCAGTGATCAAATAATTATGTTTTGCAAAGGGCATTGTGATACCGCGAATATCTGCTTCTTGAAACGCGTCGGTGCCGATTGCAAGAGAAGGAACTTGGCCAGTGATCGCAACCATCGGAACTGAATCCATCGCAGCATCAGCAAGAGGTGTAACTAAGTTGGTTGCTCCAGGGCCAGAGGTTGCAATACAAACACCAACACGACCAGTAACTTGGGCATAACCAGTTGCAGCATGACCAGCACCTTGTTCGTGACGAACCAAGACGTGACGAATTTTTGAATCAAAGATCGGATCGTAAGCCGGCAAAATTGCGCCACCAGGAATTCCGAACATGACATCGACGCCAGCTGCTTCCAAGCTGTTGACTAGGCTCTGGGCTCCAGTTACTTGACTCATCTTCGTTACTCCTTTCGCTCTCTTTGCTCTCTAGGTCGTTTGCGTTAAACGGTTAAATGAAAAAACCCCCAGTTTCAACTGAGGGTAGCGCGCGATCGATGTTGCTAGATCGCACGCTTTCGGATCACCACTGATGAACGCATGTCCGTATTCTCCAATGAGTGCGCGCATGAGTCAACCCCTGAGATCACCATCTCAAATTGTGAGAGGGTCTATTGGGTCACAGCTTTAGTCGCAGACTGCGCCTTTTGAAGCAGAACCCACCAACTTGGCATATTTGGCCAAGACGCCACGGGTGTATTTATGTGGCACTGGCTTAAATCCCTTGCGACGTTCGGCCAGCACAGCTTCGTCAACCAAGAGATCGAGTTGGCGAGTTACCGTATTAATGCGCACTCGATCGCCATCTTTAATGAAAGCAATTGGGCCACCATCTACCGCCTCTGGCGCAACATGGCCCACACATAATCCAGTTGATCCACCAGAGAAGCGACCATCTGTTAAGAGCAGAGTGGATTTACCAAGACCGGCGCCTTTAATTGCACCAGTGATCATTAACATTTCGCGCATTCCCGGACCACCCTTTGGTCCTTCGTAGCGAATCACAACTACATCACCGGCTTGAATAGTTCCATCTTCAAGTGCATCCATTGCAGCTTGTTCGCGTTCGAATACACGTGCTGGTCCTTCAAATTCTTCGATGCCAACACCTGCTGTTTTACAAACCGCGCCTTCAGGGGCAAGAGAACCTTTAAGAATTGTGATGCCGCCACCAAGTGACATTGGCTTTGATGTTGCGCGCAGAATTTCACCATCTGGATCAGGGGGTGCAATCTCAGCTAAGTTCTCAGCCATGGTTTTTCCAGTAACAGTTAGCGCATCGCCATGTAGTAAGCCAGCATCAAGAAGTGCTTTGAGAACTACTGGGACTCCCCCGACTTTATCCATATCTGACATAACAAAACGTCCGAATGGTTTTAGATCGCCAAGTAGCGGAACCTTTGAACCGATGCGATGGAAATCATCTATTTCAAGATCAACATCTGCTTCGTGAGCTATCGCAAGTAGGTGCAATACAGCATTGGTAGAGCCACCTAGTGCCATCAACATGGTGATCGCATTTTCAAATGCTTTCTTACTTAAAATATCTCGAGTGGTAATTCCTTGACGAATTAACTCAACAACGGCTGCGCCTGATTTAACGGCGAACGCATCACGACGGCGATCAACTGCTGGAGGTGCTGCAGAACCTGGTAGTGATAAACCAATTGCTTCACCAATTGAAGCCATCGTGTTCGCTGTATACATACCGCCACAAGCACCTTCGCCTGGACAGATTGCACGTTCAATACGATCAACTTGATCTTGTGAAATCAAACCACGAGCACACGCACCAACTGCTTCGAAAGCATCGATGATCGTTACATCTTTACCATCTACTTGGCCAGGCAGAGTAGAACCGGCATAAACGAAAACTGATGCCACATCGATACGCGCAGCTGCCATCATCATGCCTGGCAGCGATTTATCGCAACCAGCAAATGTGACCATGCCATCAAGGCGTTCTGCCTGCATCACAGTTTCAACTGAGTCGGCGATCACTTCACGCGATACAAGTGAGAAGTGCATTCCTTCATGGCCCATGGAAATTCCATCAGAGACTGAAATTGTTCCGAATTGCATAGGGAAGCCGCCAGCATCAATGACGCCTTGCTTCGATGCTTTTGCTAAACGATCAAGTGAGAGATTGCAGGGCGTGATTTCATTCCAAGATGAAGCAATTCCGATCTGCGGCTTTACCCAATCGGCATCGCCCATTCCAACTGCTCGCAACATTCCTCGCGCAGGAGCTCGCTCTAAGCCATCAGTTACTAGACCGGAGCGAGGTTTCATATTAGACATGTTGGAATTCTAACCTGTAATGCGCAAATAACCAGCGAAGTTTATGCTTGACCTAGGTGAGTGAGTAGAAGTTCTCTCACTCGAGCAGCATCTGCTTGGCCTTTTGTCTCTTTCATGACTGCGCCAATTAACGCACCCGCTGCAGGCAAGTGACCGCTGCGAACTTTCTCAGCAGTTTCAGCTTGTTCAGCGCAAACCTTTTCAATAGCAGCCATTAGTGCGCCATCATCATTAACAACTTTAATTCCGCGCTTTGCTACAACTTCAGCAGGTGTGCCTTCGCCAGCGATAACACCTTCGACAACTTGGCGGGCGAGTTTGTCGGTTAGTTCGCCCTTTTCAACGAGCGCCACAATTGCCGCAACATCCGTTGGTGTGATTGCTAGATCTGCAATTGCAGTATCGCGTTCGTTAGCAAGGCGTGAAATTTCACCTAACCACCAAGAGCGAGCCTTAGTTGGGTCTGCGCCAAGTGCCACTGTTGCCTCGACAATGCCTAATACATCGGCATTAATCATTGCTTCCATCTCTTTAGCTGGCACGTTCCAAGCTTCTTGTAAACGCTTGCGGTGCAATGATGGACGCTCTGGAATTGCCGCGCGAAGTTCTTCAATCCAAGCCGCATCGGGTGCTAC
>CANLAY010000010.1 GCA_947488635.1 Candidatus Nanopelagicaceae bacterium | reverse complement strand
GAACTAATTGAAATTGATGGCCGTAAATACAAGGGCTATCGCGGAATGGGTTCACTTGGTGCGATGCAATCACGCGGCTAGCAGAAGTCTTATTCTAAAGATCGCTATATGCAAGACGATGTTTTATCTGAAGATAAATTAGTTCCCGAAGGCATCGAAGGAAAAGTTTTATATCGCGGTACTGTCGCCGAAGTAGTTCATCAATTAGTCGGAGGCCTGCGTTCCGGAATGGGTTATGCCGGAGCACCAGATATCAATACTTTGCGTCGCGATGGTCGCCTAATTCAAATTACCGCAGCTGGCCTCCAAGAGAGCCACCCGCACGATGTATTACACGTGGCAGATGCCCCTAACTATGCGAAGAAAGGCTAGGGCTAAGTAAATGTTCGAGATTGAAATTGCACCCGGCAAACGTGCCCGCCAGGCCTACTCTTTTGACGATATTGCGATTGTGCCCTCACGGCGTACTCGCGATCCCGAAGATGTCTCTACTTCATGGCAGATTGATGCTTATAAATTTGAGTTACCAATGTTGGCAGCGCCAATGGATTCAGTGGTTTCACCGCAAACTGCAATTGCGATTGGCAAATTAGGTGGCCTCGGTGTTCTAAACCTCGAAGGCCTCTGGACTCGATATGAAGATCCCCGGATTCAATTAGGTGAAATCGCATCGATGCCAGATGCACAGGCAACTCGTCGTATGCAAGAACTTTATAGCGCACCAATTCAGCCAGCGCTGATCAAAGAACGCATCAAGCAAATTCGCGAAGCTGGCGTAACTGTTGCGGCATCACTTTCACCACAACGCACTGCCGAACTTCATAAGGCTGTGGTCGATGCTGGTGTTGATATTTTCGTTATTCGCGGAACCACAGTTAGTGCTGAGCATGTAGCAAATCGTGATGATGCGCTTAACTTGAAGAAATTTATTTATGAGCTCGATGTGCCAGTAATTGTTGGTGGCGTTGCCACTGCAACAGGTGCGCTGCACTTAATGCGCGCAGGAGCTGCTGGTGTTCTAGTTGGCTTTGGAGGAGGGGCAGCACACACCACTCGCAAAGTTTTGGGTATTCAAGTTCCGATGGCATCTGCCGTTGCTGAAGTTGCCTCTGCTCGTCGTGAATATCTCGATGAATCTGGTGGCCGTTACGTGCATGTAATTGCCGATGGTGGCGTTGGCCGTAGTGGTGATATTGCGAAAGCAATTGCAATGGGCGCTGATGCAGTAATGATGGGTTCCCCATTAGCAAAAGCCACAGAAGCTCCTGGTTTAGGTTGGCACTGGGGATCAGAAGCTCATCACGCTGTTCTACCTCGTGGCGAGCGCGTTGCCGTTGGCACAGTTGGCACGCTTGAAGAAATTCTGCTCGGACCATCTAGTACTTCAGATGGTTCCATGAACTTATTCGGCGCTCTTCGCCGCGCAATGGCTACTTGCGGATATTCCGATGTAAAGGAATTCCAGCGCGTCGAGGTACTTATTAACCGTGGCTAATCCAGTACTTGTTCTTGATTTTGGTGCGCAATATGCACAATTAATTGCGCGCCGAGTGCGTGAAGCAAATGTTTTCTCTGAGATCGTGCCTTCATCAATTACCGCGGCTGAAGTTACAGCCAAAGCACCAAGTGCCATCATTTTATCGGGCGGTCCTTCTAGCGTTTATGCACCAGGGGCACCTAAGTTTGATGAAAGTATCCTGCAATTAGGCATTCCGGTATTCGGTATTTGTTATGGCTTCCAAGCAATGGCTGCTGCCCTTGGCGGGGTAGTTAGCCAAACTGGAAAATCTGAATTCGGCCGTACTGAAATTACTGCAACAACGAGTGCAAAGTTATTTGCAGGGTTGCCAGTTAAGCAAAATGTCTGGATGAGCCATGGTGATGCGGTTACATCCGCCCCAGCTGGTTTCACAATTTGCGCCGTTACTGCCGATACGCCAATTGCCGCATTTGAAAGTAGCGATGGAAAGTTAGCTGGCGTTCAGTTCCATCCCGAAGTTCTACATTCTGAACAGGGCCAAGTTATTTTAAAGCGTTGGTTAATCGAGATTGCCGGTTGTGAACCAACTTGGACCTCAGAAAATATCGCCGCAACCGAAATCGCTAAAGCAAAAGTAGTCATCGGCGATAAGCGAGTAATCTGCGGGCTATCTGGTGGCGTTGATTCAGCAGTTGCTGCGGCAATTATTCAGGCAGCAGTCGGAAACCAATTAACTTGTGTGTTTGTAGATCATGGTTTATTACGTAAAGGCGAATCTGAACAAGTCGAACGCGACTTTGTAGCAGCAACTGGGGTATCACTAGTTGTCGTTGATGCTAAGGAGCAATTCTTATCCGCTCTAGCTGGCGTAACTGATCCTGAGACTAAGCGAAAGATTATTGGTCGCGAATTTATTCGTTCCTTCGAAGCAGCTGCGCGCGATATTGCAGCCGGGGGAGATGTCGAATTCTTAGTGCAGGGCACGCTCTACCCCGATGTAGTTGAGTCTGGTGGCGGTGAAGGCACTGCAAATATTAAATCGCACCACAATGTAGGTGGCTTGCCGGCTGACCTTAAATTTAAATTAATCGAACCACTACGCACTTTGTTTAAAGATGAAGTTCGCCAAGTTGGTTTGCAGTTAGGTTTACCTGAAGAAATTATTTGGCGCCAACCTTTCCCTGGTCCAGGCCTTGGTATTCGCATAATTGGCGAAGTTACGGCTGAACGCTTAGAAATATTGCGGGAAGCAGATGCCATCACGCGCGAAGAGCTACAGGCAGCCGGCCTTGATCGCGACATCTGGCAGTGCCCGGTGGTGCTACTCGCTGATGTGCGCAGTGTTGGCGTGCAAGGCGATGGCCGCACCTATGGCCACCCAATCGTGCTGCGCCCAGTATCGAGCGAAGATGCCATGACGGCGGACTGGTCCCGTGTGCCCTATGAGGTACTAGCCAAGATTTCCACCCGAATTACCAACGAGGTGCGCGAAGTAAATCGGGTCACTCTGGATATTACTAGCAAACCCCCAGCAACTATCGAGTGGGAGTAATCCGAGCGATCGGTATCATTTAGCCATTATGAAACGCACTTTAGTAATCGCAACCGCAATTGTTCTGGCCGCCTCGCTTGCGCCAACAGTTTCAGCAGCTACTAAAGAGCCAGTGAAGAAATGTACTAAAGCAAATTCAAAACCACACGCGTCGCCATCAATTGCCCAACCAAAAACTATTGCCAAAGTATTACCAACAACTTTCACTTTCATTACTAACTGCGGAAACATTGTGGTCGAGACTGTTGGTGATAAAGCGCCACAGACTTTAACCGCGCTAGCCACACTAGCCAGCAAAGGGTTTTATAACTCAACTCTTTGTCATCGCTTAACCACACAAGGGCTCTATGTGCTGCAGTGTGGCGATCCAACTGCAACAGGAACAAGTGGGCCAGTCTTTAATCGCAAGCCCTGGACTGGAATTCCAGATGAGAATTTGCCAGTTGGTCAGAGCATTACTTATCCAGCCGGAACTCTGGCTATGGCGAACTCTGGCAAGAATACAAATGGCAGCCAGATCTTCTTTGTATTTGAAGATTCCGCACTTAACCCTTATTACACAGTGTGGGGTCGCATCACTAGTGGGCTAGAAACTCTTAAAGCTATTGCAGCTGCAGGTGCTGCTAAGCAAGGTCAAGATGGTAAGTATTACTACAGCGGTGATGGCTTCCCAATTCAAAGTGTTGAGATTCGCCGTGTTATTGTTCGCTAGTTTGTATTTACAATCTTAAATGCTTCGGCAATAACTCCATCAGCAAAGCCACCATTGGCAGCATTGCGCATGCCCCATTCACGCAACATATTTTCTAACTCTTTATTGTGGGCAGTTTGAGATGCATGGGCTTGAAGAACTTTAACTTTTTGCGGAAATGTTTTAGTGATATCCACCCAATGATCTGGTTGCGTATGACCCATAACCCAAATTTCTTTTACTCGCCAAGGTTCAAAGCCAGCCTCCTTTAAGTCAGTAAAAGCAAAGGGATTACGGGCATCTGGATAAACCGCTTGAATTGCTGATTCGCCAGCAGCTAGGTGATCTGGATGGCTCGCACCGATGCGGTCCCAGTTACGTTCTGGGCTCTGGCAAACTAAGCGATCTGGTTTAAAGCGGCGAATCTCGCGCACAATATCTTTACGAAGTGCAATTGTTGGTTCGAGCCAACCATCGCGATAATTTAAAAAAGTAATATCGGTGACGCCGATAACTGCGCCCGCTTCGCGTTGTTCGCGTTGACGCACTTGTGGCATTTCTTCCAACGGGATTCCAGATTCTTCGCCACCTTGATCGCCATTGGTGCAAAGAACGTAGCCAACTTCAATGCCATCTTTTACCCATTGCGCGATAGTGCCTGATGCACCGAAATCAGAATCATCTGGGTGGGCACAAACAACTAGAACTCGCTTGATCTCACTATCGGCGATCGGTTCCATGTGTCTGCTCCCTTAAAGAATTCTGTCGCCGTAGCCTAATAGACTGCGCGTCATGAGCGGCACCGAAATCAGTAATGACCCTTTGATTGCGGGGCTTAACCCGCAACAAGGCGCTGCCGTAGTTCATGCTGGTGGGCCACTTCTCATTGTGGCAGGTGCTGGCTCTGGCAAAACTAGAGTTCTAACTAGGCGCATTGCTTACTTGATGGCCAGACGAAATGCGACCCCATATTCAATTCTGGCGATTACTTTCACTAACAAGGCAGCTGGTGAAATGAAGGAGCGCGTTAAAGAATTAGTTGGACCAATTGCGCAATCTATGTGGGTTTCGACTTTTCACTCAGCTTGCGTTCGAATCTTGCGCCAAGAAGCTGTGCGATTGGGTTACAGCAATTCCTTCTCAATTTATGATTCCGCTGACAGTTTGCGCTTGATCACCATTGTTTCGAAAGATTTAAACCTTGATCCTAAGCGTTATCCGCCGCGTCAATTTCAGTCGGTTATCAGCAATGCCAAGAACGAGTTAATGGGGCCAGCTGATTATCTAAATGCTGCTACCAATCAATTTCAAGAAGTTGTGGCAGATGTTTATTCGCTATATCAACGTCGGTTGCAGCAATCTAATGCGATGGACTTTGATGATCTAATTTTAAAAACAGTTGAAGTTCTGCAGCGTTTTCCCGATGCAAAGGCTCGCTATCGTTCACGTTTTCGTCACGTCTTAGTAGATGAGTATCAGGACACCAATCATGCGCAATATATTCTGGTGCGCGAGTTAGTTGGTAGCGATCTTGAAGGGCTGTCACCGGCTGAACTCTGCGTAGTAGGCGATGCCGACCAGTCGATCTATGCCTTCCGTGGGGCCACTATTCGAAACATTATGCAGTTCGAACTTGATTACCCAAATGCGACCACGATTTTGCTCGAACAGAATTATCGATCTACCCAAAATATTCTGAATGCCGCAAATGCGGTCATTACTCAGAATGAGTCGCGCAAAGAGAAAAACCTTTGGTCACAAGCCGGTGCCGGTGCGCCATTAGTCGGTTATGTTGCCGAATCCGAACACGATGAAGCCGAATTTGTTAAAGACGAAGTTCGCTCTCTGATGGATAAAGGTCTTTCAACGCCTGGCCAAACGGCAGTTTTCTATCGCACCAATGCGCAATCTCGTGTCTTTGAAGAAGTATTCATGCGGGCAGCGCTGCCTTACAAAGTAGTTGGCGGGCTGCGTTTCTATGAGCGCAAAGAAGTTAAAGATTTACTCAGCTACTTGCGGGTTATCGCAAACCCCGAAGATGAAGTTTCATTGCGCCGGGTGATTAATTATCCAAAGCGCGGAATCGGTGATCGAGCACTTGAGATCCTCGAAGCACATGCGAAATCTCGCGGCTATTCTTTCTGGGGTGGGCTCATTGCAGCAACTGAAGCACCTGAAATTCCACCAAAAGCTGCGCAATCAATTAGACAATTCACCGACATGATTAGCGCGTTGGCAGTTTTAGTTGAAGCAAAGGTGCGCCCATCTGTAATTGTCGAAGCAGTTCTTGAACAATCTGGTTTGCTGGCAGAACTGGCACATAGCACTGATCCACAAGATGAAGTCCGGGTTGAGAATCTAAAGGAACTCTTAGCCGTTGCTATGGAGTATGAAGAACGTCCCTTTGAAGAGTTAATTGAAGATGAAGAAATTTCATTATCTGGTTTCCTCGAAAAAGTTTCGCTAGTTGCTGATTCAGATCAGATTCCAGAAGGTGAAGATCATGGTGGGGTAGTGACTTTAATGACGCTACACACCGCTAAAGGTTTGGAATTTCCCACCGTATTTCTAACCGGCATGGAAGATGGCATCTTTCCGCATTCGCGAACGCTGGGCGAGAAAGATGAGATTGAAGAAGAGCGTCGATTGGCTTATGTGGGCTTAACTCGCGCGCAAGAGCGACTATATATTTCGCGCGCTGAATATCGATCTTCTTGGGGTGCACCAAATTACAATCCACCTTCTAGATTTCTCGATGAGATTCCAACCGATGTAATTGAATGGCGAAATCACAACGTGATATCGCCATCGCTGATTCGCAAACCACGAGTTGCAACTGCGCCACCACCGCGAGCAACTGGGCGTAAGGCACCTTCTGGAATTACATTGGCAATTGGTGATCGTGTGTCACATGACACATTTGGTTTAGGCACAGTAGTCGGCACTGCTGGTGAGGGCGATAAGAGCGAGGCCACCATTAACTTTGGCCAATACGGCGATAAGCGTTTGCTGTTGCGCTATGCACCTGTCGAGAAGCTCTAAGATAAGGATCTGGGATTAGGCAGGTTTCACGCGTCGCTCACGCTCTTAAGCAAACAAGGAAAGCGGTCAACTAGTGGATTTATACGAATACCAAGCTCGCGATCTTTTTGAAAAGCATGGCGTACCTGTACTGCCAGCTGCGATCGCAACTACAGCTGATGAAGCTGAAGCAGCCGCTATAAAAGTTGGCGGCAAAGTTGTCGTTAAAGCTCAGGTAAAAGTCGGCGGCCGCGGAAAAGCAGGCGGCGTTAAGTTAGCCGTTGATCCAGCGGATGCTCGCGAAAAAGCTAGTGCAATTTTAGGTATGGATATAAAAGGCCACGAAGTTCGCACCGTAATGATTGCAGCAGCTGCGCCAATTGAATCTGAATATTACTTAGCGATTCTGCTTGATCGTTCAAACCGCACCTTCTTAGTTATGGCTTCCGTTGCCGGCGGCATGGAAATTGAAGAAGTAGCACACACCGCCCCTGAGAAGTTGGCCAAGATTCCAGTTGATTCCAATGTCGGTATCGATCTTGCTCGAGCTAATGAAATTATTGCAGCTGCAAAATTCCCAGCCGATGTCGCTGATCAAGTTGCATCAGTTCTAGTAAAACTCTGGGAAACATTTGTTTCTGAAGATGCCACCCTTGTTGAAGTTAATCCGCTAGTTAAAACTTCTGATGGCAAGATCATCGCCCTAGATGGCAAAGTAACTCTCGATGACAATGCCGGTTTCCGCCACCCTGATCACGAAGCACTTGTTGATCAAGCAGCTGAAAATGCGTTAGAGGCAGCTGCTAAAGCTAAGAATTTGAACTATGTAAAACTCGAAGGCCAAGTTGGCATTATCGGTAATGGCGCCGGCTTAGTAATGAGCACGCTTGATGTGGTTGCCTACGCTGGTGAAAAATTCGGTGGCGTTCGCCCCGCTAATTTCTTAGATATTGGTGGCGGTGCCTCAGCTCAAGTTATGGCCGATGGACTTTCAATTATCCTGGGCGATAAAGATGTTAAAAGCGTTTTCGTAAATGTTTTTGGCGGCATAACTGCCTGTGATGCGGTAGCTAATGGCATCGTGCAAGCCCTTGAATTACTTGGCGCACAGGCCACTAAGCCAATCGTGGTTCGCCTTGATGGCAACAACGTGGTTGAAGGTCGCGCGATTTTGACTGCTGCAGCTCACCCGCTGGTTGAACAGCTAGACACTATGGATGGCGCTGCCAATCGTGCAGCAGAATTGGCGGCTAAGTAAATGTCGATCTTCATTAACGCTGATTCAAAAATTATCGTTCAGGGTATGACTGGTTCTGAAGGAACTAAACACACCCGTCGCATGCTGGCATCAGGTTCCAAAGTTGTCGGTGGCGTAACACCAGGTAAAGGTGGTCAATCTGTTGAGATCGATGGCCACAACTTGCCAGTCTTTAATACTGTGGGCGAAGCGATGGCGGCAACAAGTGCCAATGTTTCGGTAGTTTTTGTACCACCTAAGTTTGCCAAGGCTGCAGTAGTAGATGCCATCGATGCTGCCATGCCGCTAGTAGTCGTTATCACCGAAGGAATTCCAGTTCATGATTCAGCTAGTTTCTATGCTTACTCATTAACTAAAGGAACAACTCGCATTATTGGACCAAACTGCCCAGGCTTAATTAGTCCCGGTAAATCAAATGTCGGAATCATTCCGGCAAATATCACAGGTGCTGGCCCAATTGGTTTAGTTTCCAAGTCCGGCACATTGACTTACCAAATGATGTTTGAACTTCGCGATATTGGATTTAGTACTGCAGTTGGTATTGGTGGCGACCCAGTAGTTGGCACTACACATATCGATTGCTTGCGAGCATTCCAAGATGATCCTGAAACCGAAGCGATCGTAATGATTGGTGAAATTGGTGGCGATGCTGAAGAGCGTGCTGCTGCATTTATCGCTGAATATGTAACAAAGCCAGTAGTTGGTTATGTTGCAGGCTTTACCGCTCCTGAAGGCAAGACCATGGGTCACGCCGGTGCCATCGTTTCGGGATCATCTGGAACTGCACAAGGAAAGAAAGATGCTCTAGAAGCAGCTGGCGTTAAAGTGGGTCAAACCCCAAGTGAAACGGCGCGTTTATTGCGCACCATTATGGGTCGCTAACAACAATGTTCCAGCGAGTCCTTGCGGTCACGTTGGCTCAAGTTGTACGCAGCATTTCAGTTGTTTTCCTACCGATCGCATTTCTTTCGCTAATTGCATGGGCGACAGCAGGCAGCACAAATGGAAATACTTCTGATCCAGTTCGGGCCGCAGTCTGGCTATGGTTGGGTGCGCATCATTTAGCATTTAACTTAACTCTCTCAGCAGGTGCTGTAGCTGGTTGGTTAACTTACTTACCGCTAGGCGCTTTAGTATTTCCAATCTTGGCCATTCGCAGTGGTTTCAAACGCAGCATTGAGCGCTTAGATAACGATTATCAAAGTATCGCGCTAGCGCGCACGCTTTTTGTTTCGTTATATGTAGGCATCACCGCCGCAATTGCTTTCTTTGTTACAACGGATGCGGTCAAGCCAGTTTGGTATTTAACGCCACTTGTCACAATTCCGATTGCCACACTTTCGGTTCTTAGCGCTGAACGCCGCAAAATTTCGTCGCAGCCTATTTTCTTTGCCACTCGAATCATTGCCGCCTTCTTAGGTTTTGCATTCTTGGTTTTGGGCATCTCACTACTGGTTAATTTGGCAGTAGTTAAGGATTTAACTCAAGTACTTGAAGCTGGAATTTTAGGTGGTGTGTTGCTGCTGATTTTAAATGTGCTCTATCTACCAAACGCTGCAGTTGCAACTCTTGGTTATTTCGCCGGCGTTGGTTTCGGAATCGGCAACGGAACCATGATTTCACCGCTGTCATATCAAGTTCCGGAAATTCCAGCGCTGCCAATTTTAGGCGCTCTACCAACTGGCAAATTTCATTGGGCGCTAATAGCAGTTCTACTTTTTGTCGCTGCAGGAGTTGCGCTAACAAGCTGGACGCTAAATCAACGGCCCGAAGTACTTTGGCAAACCTATACTTTAGTTTTACTAGCAATTGCCTTTATTAGTTGGGCCGCTAGTGGTTCTCTGATGACCGAGGCACTTAGCGCAGTTGGTGTTTCAATCTGGAAAGTGACGCTTGCAATTGGCGTGGAAATGGCCATTGGCATTGGTTTGGCGCGAATTCTGCCGCGGTTAGATCGAGCCAGATGAAGAAAGTCGTAATTCTGGCTAGTGGATCGGGCACCTTAGCTCGAGCAATCTTTGCCGCTGAAAAGGGCTACGAAATCACTGCCCTGATCTGTGATCAGCCCGCTGCCAAAGTAATTGGCGTTGCAAATGAATTCGGTATTAAAGTTGAATTACTCGAATTAATCGGAGATCGAGCAAACTGGGATCAAGCGCTGCTTTCATTAGTCTCAAAATATCAACCAGATCTGATTGTCTGTGCTGGCTTTATGCGCATCTTGGCCCCGCAATTCGTGCAGAGCTTTAAAGTGATTAATAGTCACCCAGCCTTATTGCCGCTTTTCCCAGGAGCACATGCCGTGCGTGATGCACTTGCAGCAGGGGCGAGCGAAACTGGCACGACTATTCATTGGGTTGATGAAGGTGTTGATACTGGCGAGATAATTGCGCAGGAACGCCTAGAGATCACACCAACTGATACCGAGGAATCGCTACATGAACGTATTAAGATTATCGAACGCGGTCTCATCGTTGCGACCATTCCGCAAATACTGGCCGAGCTAAAGTAGAAGGCAGCGCTGTTAATGAGCAATCGCAAACCGATTCGTCGCGCGTTACTAAGCGTTTATGATAAAGATCGCCTGCTCGAAATTGGCGCAGCACTTAGCAAAGCTGGCGTTGAAATTCTTTCAACTGGTTCAACTGCAGCAAATTTAGCTGCCGCCGGTATTGCAGTTACTGAAGTTAGTGATTACACCGGCTTTCCCGAAATCATGGGCGGCCGGGTAAAAACTCTGCATCCGCGAGTGCACTCAGGCATCTTGGCAGATCAGAATAATCCGGATCATTTAGCAGCGATTGCAGAACTTGATATTGCGCCATTTGATTTAGTGATTATTAATCTTTATCCATTTGCTGCAACTATCGCAGCTGGTGCCACTTTTGCCGAAGCAATTGAGCAGATTGATATTGGCGGGCCATCAATGTTGCGTGGCGCAGCAAAGAATCATGGCTCAGTAGCCGTAATTAGCCAGACTTCACAGTATGACCAATTACTAGGTGCTTTAGCAGCTGGTGGCTTCACTAATGAAGAGCGCCAACAGTTAGCTTTGGAAGTTTTTAGAGCAACAGCTGAATACGATTTAACGATCGCGAATTGGTTAGGCCAACAAGGCACGCCTCCAAAGTTGCCGACCTGGTTTGGTTCTATCTATAAGCAAGAGAACACTTTGCGCTATGGCGAGAACCCACATCAAAGCGCAGTGATTTATAAATCAACTGGCCACGGAATCGTTGGCGCCAAACAACTGCACGGCAAAGAGATGTCCTTTAATAATTACACCGATGCTGATGCTGCATGGCGAGCAGCGCTAGATCACAGTGATCCTGCTGTAGCGATCATTAAGCATGCTAATCCTTGCGGCATCGCGACAGGTGCCAACATCTCAACGGCCTACTTAAAGGCCCACGAGTGCGATCCAGTGTCAGCATTCGGGGGAGTTGTTGCTGCTAACCGCAAAGTTGATCTAGCAATGGCCGAACCACTTTCTAAGATATTTACTGAAGTTTTAATCGCACCAGCATTTGATGCTGATGCACTTGAAGTACTAATGAAGAAACCTTCGATTCGAATTTTGCAATGTGACTTAAGTGTGATTAGCCCAGTCGAACTGCGTCCGGTATCTGGTGGAGCACTTTTGCAGGAAAGCGATTTGATCGATGCTCCAGGTGATAGCGCAGCTAATTGGGTGCAAGTCTCTGGAGATCCAGTAAGTGCGCAAACGCTAAAAGATTTAGAATTTGCTTGGCGATCAGTTCGCGCAGTAAAGAGCAATGCCATCTTGCTTGCTAAAGATAGTGCTGCAGTTGGAATTGGAATGGGTCAAGTTAATCGCATTGATTCGGCGAAATTAGCGGTTGATCGGGCCGGTGGACGTGTGGCTGGCTCGGTTGCAGCAAGTGATGCTTTCTTCCCATTTGCTGATGGCTTGCAGATATTAATTGATGCTGGCGTCATCGCGGTGGCCCAACCTGGCGGCAGTGTGCGCGATGAAGAAGTAATTGCTGCCGCAAAAGCTGCCAATGTTGCAATGTTCTTCACTAGTACAAGACACTTCTCCCATGCATAAGGCGCGGATACTAGATGGCAAATCCTTAGCCACAATTGTTAAAGCAGATCTGCGCACTCGCACCGATATTTTAAAGGCAAAAGGAATCACGCCTGGTTTAGGCACGGTTCTAGTTGGCGATGATCCAGGTTCACATTCCTACGTTGCCGGCAAGCATCGCGATTGCCAAGAAGTTGGCATTAACTCAATTCGAGTTGATCTACCTGCATCTGCAACACAAGCAGATGTTATGGCTGCAATCAAAGATTTGAATTCGGCAAAGGAATGCACCGGTTACATTGTGCAGTTGCCAATGCCAAACGGTATCAATGCACAAGTGATTCTCGAAGCAATTGATCCGGCCAAAGATGCCGATGGATTACACCCGATGAACCTCGGCCGATTAGTGAGTGGATATGCAGCACCGCTGCCGTGCACGCCTCGCGGTATCGTCGCGTTGTTGCGTCATTACGAAGTTGCCATAACAGGGGCTGAAGTTTGTGTAATCGGTCGTGGCTTAACAGTCGGTCGCCCGCTTGGACTATTACTAACGCGCAAAGAAGAAAATGCCACAGTTACCTTGACTCATACCGGTACTAAAGATTTAGCCAAGCATGTTAAACAAGCTGACATTGTGGTTGCCGCAATTGGAAAAGCACATTTCTTAACTGCCCAAATGATTAAGCCAGGTGCCACTGTTCTAGATGTCGGAATTTCCCGAACTGAGGCTGGCTTGCTGGGCGATGTCCATCCTGATGTTTTTGAAGTTGCTGCAAACGTTGCCCCAATGCCTGGTGGCGTTGGGCCAATGACCCGTGCGATGCTGCTTACCAATGTGGTTGAGGCATGCGAGTAATTTCCTATTCCTCATACGCATTAGTGGCTGCTGGCGTGGTTACTGGCGCTCTCGGATTAGTGCGAACTGGATCACTTTTAATTGCAGTTGGCACCGGCCTTTTTGCCATTTCGCAGCGTGGGCAACGCAAAATTGAACTCTATCTACCACTAGCTATTTCGATCAGCCTCTTTGTGCTGGCGCTAGCACTTCCGCGTGGGCGATAGGATTTACCTCGACCTCAAGATATTTCTTACATTCAGGAGAACTGCAAATGGGTAGCAAAGTCACAGTAGTAGGCGCCGGATTCTATGGTTCGACCACCGCAATGCGCTTAGCTGAATACAACATTTTCGACACTGTAGTTCTCACCGATATTCTCGAAGGCAAGCCAGAAGGTTTGGCGCTAGATATGAACCAATCTCGTTCAATCGAAGGTTTCGAAACAAAAATTATTGGCGCTACCACAACGGCTGATGGTGCGGGCTATGAAGCAACTGCAAACTCAGATGTAGTGGTTATTACTGCCGGTCTGCCACGTAAGCCAGGCATGAGCCGCATGGATCTAATTGATGTTAACGCTGGCATCGTTCGTGGCGTTGCTGAAAATATTGCAAAGCATTCACCTAATGCCGTAATCATCGTGGTTTCAAATCCATTAGATGAAATGACCGCACTGGCTCAATTAGCAACTGGTTTTCCAAAGCATCGCGTTATCGGTCAAGCTGGCATGCTAGATACAGCTCGCTTTACTGACAACGTTGCCGAAAAGCTAGGCGTTAAAGTCTCTTCAGTTAAGACGCTAACCCTAGGCTCACATGGTGACACCATGGTTCCAGTCCCAAGTCGTTGCACTGTAGATGGCAAGCCACTTAGCGATTTACTCTCCCAAGCAGATATCGATGCCTTAGTTGATCGCACACGTAATGGTGGCGCTGAAGTTGTGGCACTGCTTAAGACTGGTTCTGCTTACTACGCACCATCTGCTGCTGCTGCTCGTATGGCCAAAGCTGTTATCGAAGATTCAGGTGCGGTCATGCCAGTGTGTGCATGGGTTGATGGCGAATACGGAATTTCTGGGGTTTATCTAGGCGTTGAAGCCGAGATTGGTCGCACCGGTATAAAGAGAGTTGTTGAAAGTGATTTAACTGAATCTGACATTGCCGCCCTAAAGGTTGCAGCTGAAGCTGTTCGCGCAAAACAAGCAGATGTTCAAACTCTTTAAGGAGTGGCTTTAAATGTCAAAAAT